>JAIULZ010000046.1 GCA_022565805.1 Balneolales bacterium | reverse complement strand
TTTTTGATCCGGCGTCGAATACGAACAAAATAGAAGCTTTTTCAAAGCCTTCTATTTAAAATCCTGTAGCGCTGGAGTTTTCCATATTGATACAGTTACTCAACGGATAGGTCTTGTAAAACATTCTCATGCATGACTACAGAATATTCTTATTGGTTTTTGGGCAATACATTACATTCTGGTAATATTTAATTGAATACATTAAGTGATTTTTGCTCAGGGTTATTAATTAAGCCTGAACAATCTGAGATCCCGGATGCTATTCATACAAAGAGCTTATCGAAATAAATTGCCCTGACAATAAAATATGTCCTTGAAAAAGCCTTTGTTCAAACATTTTGAATCGAACAAGTTGTTTAGTTTAGCGGAATATCAGAATGGAATAAGTCTTGATTGGTCGATTGCAAGAGCGTGTTTGTCGTTACCCGCATATAAATAGAATTTCAAAAAGCTATTTTGCAATATCGATGTATAAAATAGGTTCTAATATTTGGCCGTATTCATAATTATGCCGTATGTTTTGCCGGCTTAAGAGCGCTATTTCTAAAACCTTTAACCGATAACACTTTAAAAATATTTCACAGAAGGCTTTGAAAAACTTGAAAATTGACTCGTATTTAGCACCTAGCTAAAAATAAAACCGTAGTCCCCGTCGCTGGGGAACAAGGATTTTGTTTTTAATCTAAGGCAGAAGACGGGCAAACAAATGGTTTTGCAAAGCCTTCTCATACTAAAATTTATTTATGAAACTTATTATTCCAATGGCCGGCAGAGGAACACGACTGAGGCCGCATACACACACTACTCCCAAGCCTCTGCTACCCGTTGCCGGTAAGATGATGATAGAAAGAATTGTTGAAACCTTCGTAGAATCGCTGGACCAAAAAATTGAGGAAATTGCCTTTGTATTGGGCGATTTTGGTTCTGATGTTGAAAGGAGACTCGTAGAAATTGCTAGAAAGTACGGGGCAGCCGGTAAAATTTATAAGCAGGATAAAGCGCTGGGTACGGCTCACGCAGTATATTGCGCAGCGCCATCAATAGAGGGCGAGGTAATTGTCGCATTTGCAGATACCCTTTTCGAAACAAAAGGAAAAGTTTCAACCGGCGACGCTGATGCCGTTATTTGGCTAAAAGAAGTTGAGAACCCATCCAGCTTTGGTGTTGCCAAGATGGAAAACGGCCGAATTTGTGAGTTTGTTGAAAAGCCACAAACCCCGGTCTCTAACCTGGCAATTATTGGGGTATATTACTTCAAGAATGGCGGAGAATTGAGAACAGAACTTGCTAAAATTGTTGATGGTGATAAAAAGAGCGCACGCGGGGAGTATGAGCTTACAGATGCCATTGATACTTTGCTACAAAAAGGTAATGTGTTTAAACCAGCAACTGTTGCAACATGGCTCGATTGTGGTACAATACCTGCATGGCTCGACACAACCCGGCATTATCTTCCCCAAAACGGCAGTGGTCTTTCGCAAGAAAAAAATATAGTTATCCACGAACCCGTTTACATCGGAGATAATGTTACGCTCGCTGATTCTGAAATTGGGCCGAATGTAAGTATTGAATCCGGCGCCGTTATCAAAAATAGTAAGCTAAGCAACTGCATTGTTTGTGAAAATGCCACAATTTCCGATTCGGTGCTGATTGATAGCACTGTAGGGGCGTTTGCCAGCGTAAATCATCATAATGGAAGTATCAATATCGGTGATCATAGCATAGTTAACGGAGCCCGGGCTTAAGCTGCTGTACCGGTAACACTGTATGCAGCTGCAGTAACTTTGATGGTCAAGGCGGGCTTCATCATTTAATTTTTGGGATACAGATAGTATGGGCTTGATTGAATTTTTGATTCTGTTGCTTATAGCCGGTATTTGCGGCTCAATAGGGCAATCTATAGCCGGGTATAATCGCGGCGGGTGTATTGTTTCGATTGTAGTAGGTTTTGTTGGAGCTATTATCGGTACCTGGCTTAGCCGTAATTTCGGCTTGCCCGAACTTCTTAATATTTCGGTAGGAGGGGAGTCTTTCCCTATTATTTGGTCAATTATCGGTTCTGTGATTTTTGTTGTAATTGTGGGATTGCTTACGCCCAGACGCTGAACTGGTTTTCACGATAAGCCAAAACACAGAGAATTAAACGGTTTTGCGAGGCTTTCTATAAGTAAAATAACCCTAATAACCTGAGTTCGATTAATTTTATTGACTCCTTTTTAAAGTGGTGGCATGATTTTGATTAAATTTAAAATTAAGCTCACTGCTTGATAATATACTTTCTGTTAATCCAAAATAAACAATTAGATCAACCCCCTTATCCGGTTAGTGGCAATATACAGGTAGATATCAAAATAAGTCCTCGGTTTCGGTGCCGTCAGGTACAGTATGTGCATCCGGAATCCAGCTCTCGCCCCATAGATCATCGTTGTAAATATGGCGTACCTAACAGCGCGCTAATTTGGGGCTGAAGCTATTTTTCTACCCAAAGTATGTCATTTACGAGAAATGGCTTAAACTATATGATTTATCAGGACTATGAATCGAACTAAGGCTAATAATTAACTCACTCTTTAAATCGGAAAAATGGAAATTACATCTGAGGTTCAGAAATTTATAAATGATAGTGCCGCAGCGCATTATCCGAAAGGCGACCGTAAGCAACTCCTCGACGATGCTGCGGTTCGTCTTCAGCAACATATGCAGGATCCGGAAAAGCCAGCTCTGGTTTTTGTGTGTACTCATAATTCTCGCAGAAGCCAATTTGCACAGGTTTGGGCGGCAGTTTTGCAATATTCTGTACTTGGCCAGCAATTCTTCGATGTGCATTCGGCGGGTACAGAAGTTACTGCATGTAACCCGCGCACTGTGCATGCGCTAAATAGTATAGGTATGGCTGTTGCCACAACCGATCATTCGGCGGCTAATCCGGTTTATATGTGCCAGTTTATAAATACTCCGACAGATAATTCGGGTCTTAAACTTTGGTCTAAAACTATACAGGATAAATCCATGCCCGACTCGGTTATCGCATTTATGACCTGCTCCGATGCCGATGAAAACTGCCCGTTTGTTCCCGGTGCTATAGATCGTATTCGACTCACCTATACAGATCCCAAAAGTAAGGATGATACCCCGGAAGAACAGGAATCCTACCTTAAATGTGCAGCAATAATTTGTGGTGAGCTAAATTATTTGTTTGGCAAACTCAGATAGACCATGCTTTATCTTTATGTTCAGGTCGTTCTGCCAGTTAGTGAAATCTTCAAAGAATGGAATTTATTTTATTTTGGTTAGAGTAGTATGCTAAAATTACTACCCATTACAGGCTTATTATTATTGCTTGGCGTTGTTTTCTATGCCTCAGGTAATGCGTCCTTAACGCAACCAGACCCGCCTGGGGATGATGCCGTGTCGCTAATTCTTAAGCCTTTCAATCCGACGAACCAACAAAACGAAATGAATACATCTTTGCAGAAAGCTACATTTGGTGGAGGATGCTTTTGGTGTACAGAAGCCGTTTTTCAACGAGTGAACGGGGTGCACAGCGTAGTTTCCGGCTATGCTGGCGGCCATGTGGAAAATCCTACATACAGACAGGTTACCAGCGGAACCACTGGTCATGCCGAGGTAATACAAGTTACCTACGATCCAGAACTTGTTGAGTATGCCTCCCTGCTTGAAATCTTTTTCAGAACACACGATCCTACTACGCTAAACAGACAGGGTAACGATATCGGCCCTCAGTACAGATCTATTATTTTGTATGAGAACAAAGAGCAAATGGAAGTTGCTTCCGAAATAAAGGAAAGGCTTGAAGCGGCCTCTATTTGGGATAATCCAATTGTAACTGAAATAAAACAGCTCGAGCGGTTTTATGAAGCCGAAGACTATCATCAGGATTATTACAATCAAAACAGCGATCAAATGTATTGTCAGGTAATGATTGTTCCTAAATTGAAGAAGTTTCAGACGCTTTTTAGTGAATATTCTGTTGTACGGTAGCTTTATTCCTAAACCAACCGCTTTGCATTCTTTTGGAAATCATAAAGCAGAGTTAACCAATTTTCTTTTTTTGCTTCGAATCACAGCGTTTTGATTACAGCAATGAAAAGTCTTTTGCGTTTTTTTGTTCCAATTGTGGTGTAAGTTTAGGATCAGGAAGTTTTTTTTGATAATTAAATTGCACATTTTCCTTACTTCTCTTAATCAAAAAGATGAGCAGAGTAACTTTTTGTAGGGTTACTCTGCTTTTAGGTTGTATGAAGTTTTGGCTTAGTAATCGGTTTTAATAATGGAACAGTTTCTTCTTTTGTAGCCGATTTTCCAGTATGTTTTCTTTAATAGTTTTCTGTTTAAAGCAACTTTTCAACAAGTCTTTTTGTGCCAAACCGAGAACATACAACCTGAATCAACTTTTTGGGATTATTTATTGCTTACTACGATAAACGGATATAATTGAGCTTTAAAGTATCCTAATATCCTTTTTTTAAAAGGTTAGCAAGGGTCGGAAAAGACGAATACCTGTTTGGTTAATGTAAAACGGAATTTATCTTTATCTTTAAGATTCCCTTGAAAAACCAGATTTGGATAATCGCGCGAGCGAAAATTTGTTCGTATTAAACTCCCGGAGCCCATACTTTGGCGCTAGATGGCAGAAAACGGGCAAAAAAGCAGTCTTTAAAAATTTTAGATTGATTTCACCATAAACCAACATGAAAACATTATTTATGATGCACGCTTTTTATACAAAAATGTCGCTTTTTGCACTAATCTTTGGCTTATTGCTTCTGGGTGCAAACCCGGCTACAGCACAACAGCCAATGACGCCCATGCAGCTGGCCGGTCTCGAAAACGTTGGGGCAGTCGTAATTTCGTCTGATGGTTCCTATGTTGCTTTTACGAAGGTTGTTCCTGCAGATCCACGTACCGAAAACCGTCCGTCTTCGGTGCAACTCCACTACATGAACCTCGAAAGCGGTGAAACTACTCAGGTAGACCTTTCCGCTAATCCCGGCGGTTTGGCAGCGCGCCCTGCTCATGGCACATTTACATTCACTACCCGTCGTGGCGACGATTCTCACAACGCCCTATACGAAGTTAATCCGCTTAGCGGGAATATTAACAGACTTTTTAGTCACTCAAGCAATATGCTTTCCTATGTATGGGACAGTCAGGGCAGAAGAATTGGTTTTGTAGCATTCGAGCAGCTCGATCTCCCAGAAAATCCACTTCCGTATGAACCAATCTTTTTTGAAGAAAACAGACCTCAGCGGCTTGGATTTATTGCCGATCTGGGCTCGGCAAATCCTCAGTCGCAGCAGTTAGGCGTTGTAGGGTCATATTATTTGATGCAGTGGAGCCCGGATAGCCGCAGAATTGCTGCTTCTATCGCGCCTACTCCAGAGGTGGATGATCAATTTATGTTTCAAACGGTGCATATTTTTGATGCAGAGACGCGCCGCGTTCTTAATACCCTCGATAACGCAGGTAAAATTGGTCAAATCGAATGGAGCCCGAATGGCGACCGAATTGCGCTGAGAAACGGTAACTCAATTAACGACCCTATTGATGGCAGAATTATGGTTGTGTCGGCAAGCGGCGGTACACCTCAAAATATCAATCCGGATTTTGAAGGGAAATACGAGCAGATAATGTGGACCGCTAACAACACGATCCATTTTATAGCAAGTGAAGGCGTTTGGACTTCTTTTGGCACCATTGCTCCTGATGGAACCAATAAGACAAGAATTATCGACACCGGCGGTCCGGTAAAGAATAGTTTTTCTGTTTCTGAAGCCGGGCATATTGCATTTGCTGTAGATACGCCCGAGCATCCGCGGGAAGCGTATGTATTGCGCGCTAATTCTGAGGAACTGGAGCGGCTTACGCATACAAACGCCTGGTTAAGCGATGTGGCTATGGGGGTTCAGGAAGTTGTTCGTTACCCAGCCCGCGATGGTCGCATGATAGAAGGCCTGCTTATTCGTCCGTTTGGCGAAAGTGAAGCCGTTCGCTACCCGCTTATTACCGTTGTACACGGTGGACCCGAAGCACACTACAGCAACGGCTGGCTAACCGGTTATTCTCTTCCGGGTCAGCTTATGGCTGCAAGAGGCTATGCTGTGTTTTACCCAAACTACCGCGGCAGTACAGGTCGGGGACTCGAATTTATCAAGTCTTCGCAGGGTGATTTAGCGGGTGCAGAATTTGATGATGTGGTTGACGGTGTCGATTATCTCATCGAAACTGGCCTCGTAGATCCCGACAGAGTTGGAGTAACTGGTGGTTCTTATGGTGGATACGCAACTGCATGGATGAGCACCTATTACTCCGATCGTTTTGCAGCTGGTGTTATGTTTGTGGGTATCTCCAACAATATTTCTAAGTGGGGCACCAGCGATATACCCGAAGAGCTTTACCTGGTACACTCCAGAAAAAGAATTTGGGATTACTGGGAAGACAATCTGTTAAGAAGCCCGATTTACTATGTTGAGCGCTCCCAAACCCCAATTCTGATTATGCACGGAGCAGAAGATACACGCGTGCATCCGGCTCAGTCCCTCGAGCTTTACCGCCATCTTGTGGTTCGCAAGCCAGATCTTCCCGTTCGCCTTATTCTGTACCCCGATGAGGGCCACGGCAACGTGAGGTCAACTTCACGATTCGATTATAACCTTAGAATGATTCGCTGGTTCGATACTTACCTGAAGGGCGGACCAAACGAGCCGCTTCCTCCAACGCATCTCGATTTTGAGTCTTTTGGGGTAACTTTCGAAGATTAAGCCGGAGTTATCTGGTTAAAATAGTTATCGGAAGGCTTTAAAAAACTTCTATTGGTAATAGCCATAACCGCCTGAGTATTAGTAGTGATACTCAGGCGGTTTTTTTATGTAAAATAGAGGGCGAAAATGGAAGACTATGGTTCTAAAAAACGTGAATATTTTTTGGGATGATGGTCGTGGTTTAAACTCCTGCTCTTAAAGATGGAATGATTCATGCTTTTGCTACCTTATTCTTAGAGAGAACAACTAAAAAAATCAATCAACAAAAACAGGAAAAATTATGTCAGTTAAATTTGCAGATGCACAGTGGAAGGGAGACTTGAAGTCTGGTAGCGGTACGGTTAAGACCGGAAGCGGAGCCTTAGAAGGAAATTATACTTTCGCCTCGCGTTTCGAAAACGGCAAGGGAACCAATCCGGAGGAGCTCATTGCTGCCGCACATGCAGGTTGTTATTCTATGGCTCTATCGAATGAACTTGCCAAAGCAGGCTACGAGCCGGTTTCTGTAGCTACCAAAGCAGAAGTTACCCTGGAAATGACCAACGGACCGGAAATAACGCTTATTACTCTGCATTCAAAAGCTGTAGTAAACGGTATTGAAGAAGACGAATTTATGAAGATTGCCGAAGCCGCAAAAGTAGGCTGTCCGATTTCTAAGGCGCTTAAAGGTCCGGAAATTAAGCTGAACATTACGCTGAATAAAGCCTGACCTTTAGCTTTGAAAACGTATAAAAAAAGACCCGGGAAGTTCAGCTCCCGGGTCTTATTAGCGTAAACTATGATATTTTTCTGGTCAACAAATGAGGTCATAGCAGCCTCATAATCAGATCATTCCGTAAAAATAAATTTATATGGTGCCGGCCATGAACTGTGAGGCCATCACCTTTTAAAAAATGTATTGATAGCGAACGGTAAAACCTCTGCCCGGCATAGGGTATCTGAATGCTTGGCCATCTACTCTGCTTAGATGATTTCTGTACCGCTCGTTTAGCAAATTGTCTGCCCGAATAGCAAATGTATGCCTGCCTGAGGCATCTAACGAATAGGTGCCAAAAAGATTAATTAGTGAAAATGCTTCTGTAGATTCTTCATTTTCGGTTACCCTGTTTTGTTCGAAGGTATAAATATTTTCTGCCCCGATTGTAAATCCGCTAATCCGGAATGTAGCTTCATTTCGGATGCGAAGAGGGGGTATAAATGGCAGGGGAGAGTTATCATCAAGACGTTCGGCCCAAACGGCATCGAAACCGGATCGAAGCTGTAGCGAGCTTACTGGAAGCCACACTAAATCTGCTTCGAAACCATAATAGTGGGCGTCATCCGATTGTACTTCAAAAATGGGCAAACCCGAAGCCTGATCTGTTCTACCCGTTGGCTGGAAATAAATGAAGTTTTGTATGTAGTAGTAAAAGGCATTTAATTCGGCGCCAAACGCAGAAGAGCCCATTTTGGTAAATATATCTGCGCCCCAGCTTATTTCGTTATCCAAATTTGGATCACCAATTTCATAAGCGCCCGCCCCGATGTGCGCTGCATCGGTAAACAGCTCTTCTACTGTTGGCGTACGGAATGCTCTTGCCAGCTGAAAGCCGCCTTCAAACCAGCTGTTTGGTCGGAAGTTAAGCCCGGCAGAACCGCTTATGGCCAGCGAGCTTCGCGTTGGATCTTCGGGAGCATCGAATCTTGAGTTAGCGTATGCCTCGAGATAGCTAAAGTCGCCTCTCAGGCCGGTTTGCAGATTTACAAACTCTGAAAGCGGCAGTTCTGTATAGCCAAATAGAGCAAGGTTCAGGTTACGGGCATCTGGGGTAAGGCCTTCTTCGCCTCCTACATTAAACATCCGGATTAAAGAACTCGCGCCAAGTGCGCTGCTCATACCCGATGTACCTCCGGAACCTTTAATAAAGAGGGCTGTGCCGCTTAAAGTAAGGGTTCGAAACTCTATTTCGATGTCTTCATCGATACTGCCGTCTTCATTCGTTTCTACCTCCACTTCTTTATGGCCATATCTGCTTATGTTAAAGCGAATCTGTGCTTCATCAAAGAAACCGTCGGTGCGAATTGTGCCAAAACCACCCATATTTAGTCGGTTCATTCGAATCTCAACGCGCTCGTCGGGGTCGGTTATCTCTTCCGGTAAGCCATAAACCTGATCTAAGCCAGAAATCGAAAGCCCGCCCGTGAATCCATCATTCCTGAAACTCATACCGAGGGCTCCATTAAGCGATTCGTTGAAGGTGTCGGGCAGTATGCCGTCTGGAGTAGAAAAATTACCGGTATTCCGGTATGCGAAACGAGCCGAAATAGCGGTGTTATCGGTGCCATAAGTAAGTCTTGAGAATCCGGATGCGCCGTCGTTAACGGTCATGCCGCTTAGAGCAACTCTGCCGCTAAGTCCGTTTGACCACTCCGAGGGAGTATCGCTGTTGAAAAGATTAACGACACCGCCTATGGCTCCCGAGCCGTATAAAAAGCTGGCCGGACCACGCACAATTTCAATACGATCGGCTGCCTCCATATCCATCGAAATAGCGTGATCTGCGGCGGTTTCTCCTAAGTCGCCCATTCTTTCGCCATTTTCTAAAACCAAAACCCGGTTGCCGTCGAACCCGCGGATTACGGGCCGTGAAGGTGCCGAACCAAAGTTGCGAAAGTTGAGGCCGGGTTGCATGTAGAGTGCTTCGCCCAGATTTTCGGCCCCTCTTTGGTTCAAACCTTCCAAACTAATCGCGGCGCCCGGCTGATACGACCTGTTGCCTCCGGCCGGAGATGCCGTGATCACTACAAAATCCCTCTGTAGCGGATCGGCCGTAAGCACAAGAGACAGATTGGTGCTTTCAGAATGCTTAACATCAGTTTCCTGTGTTTTATAGCCAATAAATCGCACTATTAATGTGGTAGTTTCTATACCTTCGCCCGGTGTAACGAAAAAACGAAACTCACCTTTAGCCGAAGCTACAGTGCCCCATCTGCCATCTTTAGTGCGAATCAACGCTCCCGCAAGAGGTGAACCAAGCTCATCCACGATTTGACCGCTAATTTCAATGCGTTCTTCCGTAGTAGCATAAGCTGATTGCCAGCCATGCAGCAGGAATGGCAGAGCCAAATATGAAATTAATGGTATTAGTACTTTTTTCATGTGTTCAGTTTACATTAAATGCAAATAAGTTGCAATAAAATAATTATAAATGTTTTTCCTGTTTGGATGATAAAAAGATAAAATTATTTAGGCAAGGCTAAAAATAGTTTGAATTATTTTTTGCTCTAATAAAAGAAAAGTTGTTTGTAGTGAGTAGGATTTGCCGTGAGGTAGAGATCTTCTTTTTGTTGATAACAGATTATTCTGAAAAAAGCTTAATTCAGGGAAAAGCAAGGTTAATGGTACTTATTGACCGCAGAGGTAGAGTCTTTTTTTGACAATTATTTTAGGATTGTGTATGAGTAAATCCTTCAATTTGAAGCTTTCCGTTTATTAAAGCTATTGGTATATTAGGGACTAATAATTTAGATTATCCTAAAATATGAAGACCAAATTATCTGAGTCTCAGGAAGACTACCTGAAGCATATTTTTTTACTATCTGAAAAATCAGACGAAAATGTATCCGCAAATGCTCTTGCAGAGCGTTTGAAAGTAAAGCCGGCATCGGTAACAAATATGCTCAAGAAACTAAGCGAGCTCTCTTTAATAGAATATGTGCCGTATAAAGGCGCATCACTTACAAGTTCGGGCGAGCTTATTGCGCTTGAAGTACTGCGGCACCATCGCTTACTGGAGCTTTATTTATCTGAAATGATGGGCTACAGTTGGGACGAAGTTCACGAAGAGGCCGAAAAACTGGAGCATGTAATCTCCGAGCGATTCGAGGCAAAAATGGCCGAACAGCTTGGTCATCCTACGCATGATCCACACGGCGATCCCATACCGGATCAAAATCTTAAGCTGCCTTCCGGCCCCGCAATCTATCCGATTACTTCGCTGAAAGCCGGCGTAACGGGTGCAATAACCAGAGTCTTAACGCAGGATAAAGATACCTTGAATATGCTTACACGGCTTAGTCTGGTAATGAATGCCGAATTGGAAATAATTGCGCAGGAGCGAAACGGAGTTAGAATACGGGTGGGTGATGAGCGCTTTTTAATTCCCCTTGAGCTGGCTTCAAATATTTGTATTTCAAAAAATGAATTTGAGAAAACTAAATAATTTATGATACGTCGATACTTAGATAAAATATTTTACGGCCTGCTTCTTTTAGCGGGAACGGGCATGTTGCATGCCTGCGGAACTGCCGGAGATGCAGACGAGCGACCTGCGGTGGTTGTTACTACAATGATGCTCGAAGATATTGTAAATAATATTGCCGAAGACCGGTTTTCGGTACATGCGATGATGGGCCCTGGTGTAGATCCTCATGTTTACCGGGCAACTCCAAACGACGTAAGACGGTTAGACCGGGCAGATCTCATAATTTATAATGGTCATTTCCTGGAAGCTCGTCTGGCCGAAGTGCTGGCTAAAATACCGGACCGCACATTTGCAGCCGCAGAACAGCTCGACGAAAGCCGTTTGATACAAGCTTTTGAGTTCGGCGGTAACTATGATCCGCATGTTTGGTTTGATGTTTCATTATGGGCAGAGGTTGCTGCGCATGTAGGTGAACGGCTCATTGCCTTTGCCCCGGAGCATGAAGAACAGTTCCGCTCGAATATGGAGGCTTATATTGCAGAATTAAACGAGCTGCACGAGTGGGTTGGCGAACAAATTAGCACGATTCCCGAAGAAAAACGCATCCTCATAACTGCACACGACGCATTTGCCTACTTTGGCAGAGCGTATAATATAGAAGTAGAGGGGCTGCAGGGATTGAGCACACAAAGCGAAGTGGGCCTTCAGGACATTACAAGAATGGTAAGATTAATTATGGATCGTAATGTTCCCGCTATTTTTCTTGAAACAAGCGTGCCACCAAGATCTGTTCAATCGCTCATTAATGGGGTTTCTGAGCGGGGCGGGCAGGTTCGTATAGGAGGTGAGCTATTTTCTGATGCTATGGGCGAAAGAGGTACGCCCGAAGGAACCTATGCCGGCATGGTAAGGCATAATGTAACAATCATTGTTGAGGCGTTAAAATAAGTATATGCAAAAGCACGAATCTGTAACAACGATTCCTCCGGTTGAGGTGCATGATTTAACCGTATCATACCAAAATAAGCCTGTGCTATGGGATATAGATTTTACGCTGCCCGGCGCAAGTCTTACGGCGGTGGTGGGCCCGAATGGCGCCGGTAAATCTACCTTGATTAAAGCAATAATGGGACTTGTTGAGCCGGTTTCGGGCTATTCGCTTATTTATGGAAAACCACTTGAG
The DNA here is from genome assembly GCA_022565805.1 of Balneolales bacterium. Taxonomy (GTDB): domain Bacteria; phylum Bacteroidota; class Rhodothermia; order Balneolales; family Cyclonatronaceae; genus Cyclonatronum. The sequence continues at coordinate 14,328 of JAIULZ010000046.1, read as the reverse complement.
CAGATGCGTAAAAAAATTGCGTATGTGCCTCAGAGAGAATCAGTAGACTGGAATTTTCCGATCAATGTGTTTGATGTGGTGCTTATGGGCCGCTATGCCCATTTAAAGCTCTTTAGAAGGCCCGGTAAGGGAGATCGTGAAATTGCTGAAGACGCTCTTCGGAAAGTTGGCATGCTTGAGTACCGAAACCGGCAGATCGCACAGCTTTCGGGCGGGCAACAGCAGCGCGTTTTTCTGGCGCGGGCACTTGCGCAACAGGCCGAAATCTACTTTATGGATGAGCCCTTTGCCGGAGTAGATGCATCTACCGAAGAGCATATTCTAAAGCTGTTGAGAGAGCTTCGCGCTACCGGAAAAACGGTAATAGTTGTACATCACGATCTTCAAACCGTATCTGATTACTTCGATCAGGTTATGCTTCTTAATCTAAGGCTCGTGGCTTTTGGTGATATGAAGACCACTTTTACCGCAGAGAACCTGCAAAAAGCGTACGGCGGACGACTAAATATATTGAGTCAGGTTATTGAATTAAGCCGTAAAGCGGAATTCGTGCGAGAGGAAGGCCATGAATGATTTTATCACCGAGTTTATACTGCTGGGCGACCCGAATATCCGGTGGGTGCTTTCCGGCTCTGTGCTGTTCGGGCTGGCTGCCGGTGCCCTGGGCTGTTTTGCAATTTTGCGGGAGCGCGCGCTGGTAGGTGATGCTGTTGCGCATGCTATTCTGCCGGGCGTTTGTCTGGCCTTTATTTTTACCGGCGACAAAGACCCATTTGCTCTTTTAATCGGCTCCGTTATTTTCGGATGGGTGAGCCTCGTTGTGATGGATTATATCGTTCGAAATACCAAACTTTCTTCCGATACCGCTATCGGTATGGTGCTATCTGTTTTTTTCGGGCTGGGCGTAGTTTTGTTAACCTACATTCAGTCGACAGGTAATGTAAATCAAAGCGGCCTCGATGCCTTTTTATTCGGAAGCGCGGCTTCTATGCTTCCCGAAGATGTAAAGCTCTTTGGTATGGTATCCATACTCGTTTTACTGGCCCTTGTATTTTTGTTTAAAGAGCTAAAGCTGGTGTCTTTCGATCCGGGCTATGCTTCGGTTATTGGCTATCCTATGAAGAGGATGGAGTTTTTGATTGCTACGCTTATGGTGGTTACTATTACGGCTGGCCTTCAGGCGGTTGGGGTAGTGTTGATGGCATCTATGCTTATAATTCCCGCTGCAGCCGCACGGTATTGGACCGATTCTCTGCTGGCCATGCTCATTATCGCCGCCGCTGCCGGTGCATTCTCTGCAATTTTTGGCGCAGCCGTAAGCTACGGTGTACCATCTATGCCCACCGGACCGTGGATGGTGGTTTCATGCGCCATTTTTTTTACGATTTCATACTTTTTTGCTCCGGTAAGAGGCGAATACAGGAGAAAAAGGCAGCGTCGCCTGCTCAAGAAAAAAATAACAGGAGAGAACCTTTTAAAAGTTTTTTATAAACTGTATGAAATGGATGATAATCGCCAAAAAGGTCGCACCATATCCGACTTGGTAAAGCGTAGAAATATGAAGCCTGGCGAACTTAAGAAAAGCCTTCAGCACCTTGTAAAGAATAAATGGCTCAATCATTATTCAGGAAATCCTGAGGCATGGACGCTTACAGATGCAGGTTTTGATGAAGCCAAAAGAGTTGTTCGGCTTCACCGCTTGTGGGAGCTATACCTCACCCAAAAACTCGACTTAGAGGGCGATCATGTGCACGACGATGCCGAATCTATGGAGCACATGATTACACCCGAACTGGAAGCACAGCTTATAGCCATCCTCAACAACCCCGAACGCGATCCCCATCAAAGAGTTATTCCGGGCCAAAACGGAAGTAATATTGCGGAAGGGGGGAAATAGCGATATGGCACTGTTTGAATTCTGGATACTTCTTACGGCATGTCTCGCCGCAGCAACCTGTGCTTTAACCGGATCGTTTCTGGTGCTGAGAAAACAGGCTATGCTGGGTGATGCCATCTCGCACGCTATTCTGCCGGGTATCGCAATTGCATTTTTATTAACCGCATCCCGAAATACTTTCCCCATGCTAATTGGTGCCGGGGCATTCGGGCTGTTAACCGTTTATGCAACCGAAAAGCTTCAAGAAAAGGGCAGGCTTAAATCCGACTCTTCTATGGGGGTTATTTTTACCACATTGTTTGCTATAGGGGTGATAATTGTTACCGCATTTGCAAGTCAGGTCGATTTAGATCAGGAGTGTATTTTATATGGCGAAATTGCGTACGTACCATGGGATATCTGGTTCTTTAATGGTATAAATATGGGGCCTCGCCCGGTGTGGATTCTGGGATTTGTCTGTGCGATAAATCTTGCTTTTGTTGTTAGCTGCTATAAAGAGCTTAAAATTTATGCATTCGATCGTCAGCTGGCCGTGAGTCTGGGGCTACCGGTAATCTTTATACACTACGGCCTCATGAGCTCCGTACTTTTCTCCACTATTGCCTCCTTCGAAAGCGTAGGAGCAATACTTGTAGTGGCGCTAATCGTGGTGCCACCCGCCACGGCCTACATGCTTACCCAAAAACTCTCGTTAATGCTTGCGGGCTCGGTCATTATCGGGGTCGTTTCTGCCATTAGCGGCTATTATCTTGCTGTAGCCACAAACAGCTCAATTGCCGGTGCCATAGCGGTCATGACGGGCATCTTTTTCTTCCTGGCGGTCTTTTTGAGCCCATCAGAAGGAGTTTTGATCAGGAAATGGCGTGCGCGAGCTGGCGAAAAAGAACCTGGTGAAACACCTGAATCTCTCAAAACCGGTTCGCTATCCGTGTAATTGCTATAGAGAAGGCGGGCAAAAGAGTGGTTTTGTAAAGCCTTCATAGAATGAGGGCATACCGGGTTATAAAAGAAGTTCGTTCTTGTGTCTGCTGTTTGCAGGACAAAATTTTTTTATCGTGATTTAGAAATAAGAATTAAGCAAAAGAGGCTCGACTCTCTCGTAATGAGGGGCCGTAGGTGGTTACAGTAGATTGAGGAGGACTGCAAGTTGATGATTTAGATCATAAGCCTGTTTAAAACACCTCTAAGTTCACTTGCGCGTTCTAAAAATGAGCCTTGGCTGTCTCAAAAGGCACATTCGATTTATGAATGTCTTAAAAACTTAAGCAAACTTCATGAATCTTTGAATCTTTGAGTTATCGTGGCAAAGTAAACCCGGTTTTAGCCGCGAAGACACGAGGACACGAAGCAACACGAAGAATTCTGGATACATTAATTTGAAATAAACTCAAAATTTAAGTCGAGCTGGAGTCAACTATACTTTTGACAAAACGGAGGACTTTTTGGTTGTCAAATTCAAAGAATTTATATGCAACTCATGTTTTATTAGAAAGTCCCGATTAAGCCTGTTTATATTGATGCATCTAAAATTCTGAATAAATAAAGGGCGTTTATGCTTCTTAAAAATTGCATTATTGTTGGTTTGGGAGGGATTTGCGGTTCTTTACTTCGTTGGTTGCTGCTATTTCTAAATCCTGGCGATTTAGGCGTTTATTGGCTTATTTTTTTGGAGAATACGGCGGGTAGTTTGTTGCTTTGTTTTTTTATAAACGGACCATTTCGCGCTAAGAAGTGGTCAGATTCAGCCGTTTTGTTTGCCGGAAGCGGCATGCTGGGATCATTTACCACATTTTCGACCTACATATTGCAGACCATCACCTTATCTGCAGTTGATATTAGCATATCTGTGCTGTATATGAGCGGCTCTGTTGCGTCGGGTATTATCTTTGGCTTTATTGGCTGGCGATTTGGAGCACGCGTATTAGCTCATCAATCTGAGGGTGAAATATCCCGCAAAAAGGAGTGACTTAGATGGTAATGCAAAACTTTTTAATGCGACCGAATTTAATCTGCTCTGTGTCTTCATTTCTGGGTTTAGGTAATCTTTCGGTAAATTCCTTTCACACAAAAACTATAAATATAAAAAGGAATCTGAATCCGTAATGAATAGCATGTTTTTTATAGACATGAGCCTGGTTGCAGCCGGTGGCGCGTTGGGCGCAGTACTCAGGTATCTGGTTTTTGTATTTTGCGCCAACAGAAACTTTTCGGGCTTCATACCTACTATTCTGGTCAACCTTACAGGCTGTTTTTTAGCGGGCTTGTTTACAGGATGGCTACTAAACTCGGCCGAGCCAGAGGGATGGACAGCTTTACTTGTACTTACTGGCTTCCTTAGCGCATTTACGACTTTCTCAACATTCGTTGCCGACGGTATATTAATGATAAATAATCGGCAATATGTTAGGCTTTTCGCCATTATATTTATATCAGTTGGCGGCGGTCTCGGAGCCGCTCATTTAGGATTTTTGCTTATCTCTTTAATCTAATCGCGAATCTTTTACTATCGATCTTTATCCAGATAGAAACATATCACCATATTTATAACAAGTAAGCCCCACTAATCTTATAAGAAGTGGGGCTTAAGACTCGATCTGTGTTTGATTCAATCGTAAATAACAGAATTAATGGTATTTTATTTGGATACATACATCACAATAAACCAAAATCTTCGGCAGATATAATGCAATTTAAATTTAGCCACCGCCAAAGGGTCTGCGAAGTACAAAGCCGTTTAGCCAGTCTTGTTTTCTGTTATAATGGATAGAATGGTAAAAATCTTGTCGGTTTAGGGTCCAATGGTTAAACGGAAAGCGCTCGTTGCCAAGACGTGTTCTGGAAAAATTAAATACTCTAAAGCGATCGGTTCTGTCAAAACCATAAACCCACTGAATATTTCGCCCAAAATTTTCTACATACCATGGCGGACCGAATAAAATGTACATCATTCCCATATCGGTTTTCCAGCCGGCTTTAAAGCTTGAAAACTGCTTATTAGCTTCAACAACGCGCTCATAGTAGAGCGTCATTACCTCACGGGCTTCATTTGCGTTGCCTATGTTTTCAACCCAGAACCTGTCTACGGCCATTCTTAACTCGTCTTCATCTTCAATTTCCATTAGTCGGCTGTATTCAGAATTATTCATTAAGTATACGAGAGGTTCGGCCATTTCACGGGCACTCGCTATTTCGGGGAAGAATCTGGTTCTTACACCAAAATCTCTGGCCCGGAATATAATAGCGTTAGAGGTATTCGCCTCTGATCCCGAAGTAGTAAATACTTCAAACCTGTAGCTACCAATATCCGGCGTTGGGATGCTAAACTCTACTTCAATAGCACCAAATTCGGTATCGAAACGTCGGCTTTGGGACTCAAGTACGGTTGTTCTGCCATAATTAATACCTCTTACACGAATATTGCCGGAAGTTAAGCCTCTGAAATACATAGGAACTGCCGGACTTTGATCAGATTCGATTTTTTGTAAACGCATATGGGCATATATTGGCTCATCGCCCGCAGATCTGCTCAAAAAATAACGGAAAGACAAGCTGTCAGCATTGCCCTGTACATCGTAGGTTCCAATAGTGAGTGGTTCAGCGAGCTCCGGCACCCAGCCAAGCATCGCTATTGAGGTTATTAACCCGGATCCATCATCAAGATCGGGTAAATCAATAGAAATGGTGCGGGTGTGAGTTTTATTGGAAGCCACATCTGTAATTTGTGCTTCTATAGAATAGCTACCCGGACTAATTTTAAACTCTTCGGTAAATCGAAGCCATTCAAAAACCTGTATGGTGCGTTCCGGGTCTCCCAGTACAGTTTCTTCAAGTAAAGCGGTAATAGGCTCTGCAGATCTGTCGGCTGTTGGTCTAAGCGTGTAGCGAACTGTTATATTGGCTTTCGGTACACCGTCTGTTGTCCGGAAAATGAGGCTTGACTTAGAAATTTCGGCCGATACCTGAATAAAAGACTCACCACTTTCATTATAGCCTGGCATAGCGCTCAGGGAAAACTCCGGAGCGCCGTCTGTAAGTGCGAGAGGATGCCCTGTATCTACCTTGTCGGGATAATTTGATCTGCCACAGGCAGCAAATATGGCTATGCTGGTTATCAGTAACAAAATCCAATGTATTGATGATAATTTCATAGCCTGTTGGTTTAATTATCTGTTTTAATGTTAGATAGTGAAGAAAGAGTAATCTAATTAATAGCCGGCGGAATGCATGTTGATATTTTTATAACCGAGAATTCATTTATAAGTTCCATTAAGGCAAAACTGTTGTTGTATAGATGAATGCCCTCAAAATGCTATCCAAGGGAAGGTCGATTTGCAAAGAAATTGATTTTATGGAGTCTTAATTATATAAGCCAATTTATAATCAATTAAATAATTTCAAATACCCAAAAATGAAAATTCATTCAATTTTTTACTTGGTCATAGTCAAAAAGCCGTTTTTTAAGATCATTCAGGAATCTGCCTCAAACCAACTTCTAAAGTAAACTGATAGCTAATAGGTTATTTCTGAAGTTAAGGGATTGGATTTGAGCTAAAAATAATCAACGTTTATGTGCAGGTAAATAGTTCGTCAGTTGGCAGAATACCGGATCAATAGAATTAGCTCCCTGCTACCCGGAATTTAAGCTGCTACATATATAAGGTCTCATGAGGCTATTTTCCCTTTTGCTGCAGCTTGAAAATTAATAGTCATTGATCAGAGGCTTTGAAGTTTGAAATTACCTTAGGAAAAGAATGCTTCAAGCCCCAAATAGATTTGTATCAATATATATTGAGTTCGCCTACGTGTGAGTAAAAAAATACATTATAAAATGCTAACAGAAGGTTTCGGGTAAGATTTGTTGAATAACTATGAATCGTCTGAGGCAGGCTTTTATCTTTCAGGTAATGAATTTCGTAGTTGGCGCAAATTTTCGGATATTTGGATTATTGATGCAAGTTACTTTTGTGAGATAGAGGTTTAAAAAAGCGGTCAAAACTTGTTATCACTCCTTTAAATAGGTCCGTTTGATGCTCTCTGATTCCGAAATTATGCTTTTAAAAAGGGATTTGTAAAGCCTAACACGTTCTTTCAGAGATGATTTCTGAAGTGTAAAAAAAGCGGTTTCTTTGAAAACAGACAATTGTAAATGCCCGTAAATATTCAAGCTTGAGAAATAAACGTAACTTTGGCATTAAAAAATATTGTGCACGAGATTGTAAATCTTTTGGCACATAAGTATCTATAAGTCAATTTATTAAGGTTTTTGGGGTGATAATATGTTAAAAAAAATGATATGATACTTTGTAATTAAAGACATATTGTATTAATATTCGAATTGACTGCTTTTAAAAATAGCTTAAAGTCAACGTTGTGGAATATCCGTTGCCGACTCCTGTTAAATATTTGGGGCTAGAGATCGGGTTGTAAGGGTAGGAAGCAGCTTAAATCTAACATATACATGTATAATAAATTCATGAGGTCATCTATGATTAGAAAGATACTAGCTTTTGCTGTATTGAGTTTAGTCGTACTGATGCCCGGATTGGCTCTTGCACAAACAGGGTCAATAACGGGAACCATTACAGACTCTCGTACTGGTGAAGCTTTACCAGGAGCAACCGTGTTCCTGCCTGATCTGAGCCTTGGGCAGTCGACCAATCTCGACGGGCAGTACACAATCAACAACGTTCCTGCAGGTGTTCACGCTGTAAGAATTACATATGTAGGCTACGTTGCTCAGCAAACTGTTGTTACAGTTACCGCTGGCGAGCAAACAACCTTAAATATTCAGCTTGTTGCAGATCGTGTTGAATTGCGTGACCTGGTAGTTACCGGATACGGAGTTCAGCCACGTCGTGAAGTAACGGGTTCAATTGCTCAGGTAAGCGGCGAAACTATCGCCAACCTGCCTGTTCAAACTTTTGACGGCGCTATTCAGGGTCGTGCTGCAGGTGTTACTGTAACGTCTGCTTCCGGTCAGCCGGGTGGTGCTATTCGTGTTCGTGTTCGTGGTACAGGTTCTCTTACAGCCGGTAACGATCCGCTGTACGTAATTGATGGAGTGCCTGTTACAGTACGTACAGACGTTTCTACACAGGCTTCTTCGAATGCACTTGCTGCGATAGATCCTGCCGATATCGAGTCTATCGAAATTCTCAAAGATGCTGCTGCTGCCTCTATATATGGTGCGCAGGCTGCAAATGGTGTTATTCTTATTACAACGAAAAGAGGTCAGGCTGGTCGTACTCAGTTTAACGTAACTTCTCAGGTTGGTTTTGCAGAAGCGCTTAACAAGTATGATATGCTTGATGGACCGGGCTGGGTTTCTGCTCAGATTGAAGGCCGCAGAAACGATGCCTTCTATGGTGCACGTCGTGGTGTAACAGGAAATAACGCAAATCCTGATTTTCTTGAAAGTGCTTTTCGTAACTCTCTTAGAGATTTGCTAATTAACACTCCTACCTTTGGCTCTCCTGAAGAGGAAACCGAATTTTTTAACCGTTTGAGAGATCCTCAGCAAACTCCTCTTAGTGAGTTTCTGTCCTATGTGCCAAGCTACGACTGGCAAGATGCAATTTACCATCGCGGTAATACCCGTCGTATTAATATGAGTGCACAGGGTGGTTCTGAGCAAACACGTTTCTTCGTTTCCGGTGCCTATGATTTCCAGGAAGCACAGGTTATCATGTCGGATTTCGAGCGTTTTACGCTTAGAACAAATCTTGACCATACAGTTAGTGATTTCTTCTCATTCTCTACTAGTATTGGTGTTGCTACAACAGCACAGTTTGGTGCAATTGCAGACGGTAACTGGACTAACGGTCCGTTTTTTGCTGCTCCTTATGCAAGACCTGTAGATCCTATTTTTAACGAAGACGGAACATTCAACGATAACCCTGCTGGTGGATATAATATTATTCAGGGTGTTACTCAGGAAGAGCGTTCTTCAAGAACCAACCAAATTATTGGTAATATCTCCGGTAATTTCAACATCACACCTAATTTGGTGTTTCGTTCGGTTCTTGGCGTAGATTTCCGGGCTGTAAGAGATCGTAACGTACGTCCAGCAACAATTCCTTCTTTTGCAGGCTTTGGCGGACAAACTTTTGAAGCGTATCGTCAGATTACAAACTGGAGTACAAACCAGACTCTTTCTTACTTCAATACCTTCGAAGATGTTCACAACCTGAGCACCGTAGTTGGTTTTGAATACCGTAATCAGCAGCGCGAAACGATCTCTGCAACCGGTCGTGGCTTTTTGAATGAACTATTCACCCAGTTAAACAACGCTTCTGAGTTTTTCGGCATGGGTGGATTTTTCACTGAATATAAAATTGCCGGATTGTTCGGTACGGCTCGATACGATTACGACAGCCGCTATTTTGCGACCGCAACTCTTCGTTACGACGGTTCGTCACGATTTGGCGCCGAGAATCAGTGGGGTCTTTTCTATGCCGGTTCTTTGGGCTGGGAAGTTGCCCGCGAAGAATTCCTTCAGGATGTTGACTGGCTCGATCAGCTTAAGTTTCGTATCGGATATGGTGTAACCGGTAACTCCGATATCTCAGACTTCGGTTCCCGCTCCTTGTTTGGTGGTGGTCCAACATATACCTTCGGAACAACTCCAAGTGCCGGTTTACGTGCAACACAGCTTGGAAACGACCTTCTTACATGGGAAGAAGCTGCTTCATTTAACGTTGGTTTAGACTGGGCGCTATTTGAAGGCCGTTTAAACGGTTCTGTGGATGTATTCCGCACTGTTAACAGCCGTCTTCTTCTGTCTGACTTCCTTTTCTCTGACTCAGGTTTCAGCAGCATCAACTCTAACGTTGGTAAAGTGCAAAACCAGGGTATCGAAATTGAGCTAGGCGGTACACTTGTAAACTGGGAAGGATTCCGTTGGGTGTCTGATTTCAATATCACATTCCAGGAAAATGAAGTTACAGAACTTTCCGGTGATGCAGAATTCCTGATAATCACAGACGGTGAAAATATTAACCGTCGTGTAGACGTAGGTCGCCCGATCTTTAACGAAAGATTATACAACTTCGCTGGTATCAACCCTGCGGATGGTCGTGCTATGTTCTACGATAGAAATGGCAATCTTACCTACAATTTAGTAGAAGAAGATGTGTTTGATGCCGGTTCTGCTTTCCCTGATGTTATAGGTGGATGGAATAACTCATTCTCATACCGCGGTGTATCTTTAGATGTATTCTTCCAGTACAGTCTGGGTCAGGATTCATTTAAGCAGCAAGAAGGTTTCTTCCTCGACGGTACTTTGTTCCGTGGTCGTGGCCTTAGCTCACGTACACTCGACAGATGGCAGCGTCCAGGCGATATTACTGATATGCCTAAGCTTGGCGCTGGCCAGCAAGAGCCTAACTCAGTTGATGATCAGTTCTTCTTTACAGCTTCTACATGGCACCTCGAAGATGTTGGCTATGTACGTCTGAAATCAGCTGTATTAAGCTATCAGCTACCTAATGAATTGATTAGCCAAATCGGTCTTACAGGCGCAAGAGTATTTGTACAGGGTCTTAACCTGATAACCTGGACAAACTATCGCGGTCTTGATCCCGAGATTATTGAAGTAGCAAACGCTCCTTTCCCGCAGTCTCGTCAGTATGCTGCTGGTGTAACCCTGCAATTTTAATTATTGAATAAATCGCATATGTTTAAAAAAATTGCCATTACAGCAGCGATTACACTAGGGGCATTGTCATTTTATGCCTGTGATACGCTGCTTGATACCGAACCCCGGCAGTCTGTAAGCCCGGAAGTCGCACTAAGTACATTCACTGGTGTTGAGGGAATCTTAATATCGGCCTATAACCGTATGCTAAACCCTGGTGCTTATACGAATACCAGAATAGCAGCTCCGGAAGTACTTGCCGATAATGCCAGACTTAATACCGATGATGCGAGTGGTCGTTATCAGTCTCAGGCCATTAACGCCGTAGGAACTGGTGTTGGCGGTTGGGGTCTTTTTTACCAAATCATTAATGATGTAAACATTATTATTGGTGGCCTTGACGCAACGGATGCACCTCAGGCAGATAAAGATCGTATTCTGGCTCAGGCGTTATTTATCAGAGGTTTGGCCTACCATGCTTTATCAAAGAGTTATGGTTATGAGCCCGGTCGTGAAGTAAATAACTTTAACCTGAGCGTAATTCTTCGTACATCTCCAACTCTTGGTTCCTCTGTAGCGGTAGACCCGCGCCCCAGATCGACCAACGTAGAGGTTTATCAGCAGATTGAAAGAGATTTACTTAGGAGTATTGAGGTTTTCCAAAATCCTGGTGTAAATCAGACTAATCGTTTTCTTGGAAATCGTGCTGCAGCCGAAGCTTTGCTTGGTCGTGTTTACCTGTATTGGGGACGTTATGCAGATGCGGTTACCTATACCACAAATGCAATGAATAACCCGCTCGGGGCTGGTCTTGCAACACCTGCACAGGCACCTGCTATATTTAACACTACGGGTACTCCCGGCAGAGAGTCTTTCTTCGAGCTTAGAAATACCGCTCAAGATATGGCAGCTGCAGGTGGTAGCCCGGTGAACAATGGTTTGGCTGCTTTGTTAACTCCCGCACAGTGGTTTGATGTTCTTCCATCTGAAGAGCTAATCGATCTTTATGAAGACGGTGATGTTCGTTTCTCTTTCGATGGTGAGGGTGTTCTTACAGGATGGTACTCCAACAGAAATGCCGCTGGTGCACCCCGTAAGATTCACACAATTAAATATAATCAGTCTGATGGTCCCGGTAGCTTCGTGGATAACACCCCTATACTTCGCTTCTCTGAGGCGTTGCTAAATCGTGCCGAAGCATATGCACGTTTAGGTCAGGATGGCAATGCTTTGGCTGATTTGAATTTGCTGCGTGCAAACCGTGGTCTTTCTGATGTGTCGCTAAGTGGTGCTGCTCTTATTACTGAAATATTGGATGAGCGCAGAAGAGAACTTGCTTTCGAAGGTTTCCGCTGGTTCGATCTTAAGCGTTTAGGTATGAATGTACCTAAGCCGGAAGCAACCGGTCAAGGTCCTGTTCTTTCAGATGATTTCCGTATTCTTTCACAAATCCCGAATTCTCAGGTTGTGCAAAGTGAAGGAGTTATTGTACAGAACCCGGGTTACACGGTCGACGACGAAGACTAATTAAGGCTGCAACTACAATATTTAATTGATAAACAGATCACATTATGCTAAAAAAATTGATCATTCTGATTGGTTTAGTGGCTGCCGGTACAATGTTGACATCATGTTTTGATGACAACGTTAGAACCTACGACGGACCGTTGCAGTTAGAAATTAAACCAGGCACACAAAGTGTTCCTCAAATTCAGCAGAATCCACAGGCAGAAGGCGTTAGCCGCTCTATATTTGTGAGTGCTCAGCTTATTGGGCCCTTACAAACTACAACACATAGCGGTTCCTTAACCTGGGTTCCTGATGAGTCTGTTGCTATCAGCACAGATGACAGCAGCGAATTGTTTAATCTTGAGCTTGGCGTTCATTTCGAACTCGTAGGCTGCGATTTTGATGCAAACAACGTTTGTAGTTTTCAGATTGCACCTTCCGATAGTCTTGTAAAAGATTTCGAACTGCGTTTTCTGCTTGATGAAATAAGTACACGTTCTCAAAATACAGTTGTTTTTGAGCTTAACGATACTCCTGGTTCTGCTTACATGGTAGCGCCAAACCTTAGAAGAAGTGTTATCAACGCTATCAGAGGTAACAACTAAGCGTTAGCAATACTCTATAAGGTTAATAATTTAAAGAAAGCCATCATCCATAGTTTTATGGATGGTGGCTTTTTTAATTTACGGGGCTGATGGGGAAATGTGTTGAATCGCTTTTCTGAAACTATGCGTGCTGGTTCAATTATTTTTATGAGTAAAAAAAGACTGCCAATTTTATTATTCGGTAGTTTGTTTTTAATGATGATACTCTTGCGCTAAAACGACATAGAACTTATACGCTTTGGAACAATCCTTATTAATCCAAAGTTAATTTATTGTAATTTAAATTAAATATTATCGTGTCATAAACAGCCTCTTACTACGTTAATAATACCTTACTGAAGATATATTTCTTTGTGGTTGTGACCGTCTGCATCTTATGCAGATTATCTTTAAATTGAAGAAATAATCCAGCTAACTAAATACAATTATGATTTATCGATCGTCTTTTACCTTACCATCTATATTAATAGCAGGCTTAATTACCTTATCTGCCTTTTTACCGGAGCGGGCTTATGCACAGGCCGATATGGGTTCGGAAAATATAAATAATATGATTCGGGGTAATGCTGCTATTATTACACCCAGAGCCACCAGAAGTGAGATTGTTGGAAGCCTTTATTTTTATGAGTTTTTTACTCCCGGAACAATTTTTTTGAATAATGGTCAGAAACTCACTGAAATACAGGCTCGCTATAACGTCTTGGAAGACCGACTGGAAATTATAAACCGGGCTGACACTCTACAGCTAAGCGAAGTGCTTGTTCGTGGTTTTGAATTAGAAGTTCCCAGCAATGAAAGTGTATATCATTTCAGAAATCGTGTAGGTTCAGTTGCTAACAACTTTAGTAGGAATAGCTATCTGCAGGTATTATTCGAGTCGGAAGACGAGCTTACAGGGGTTTATGTTCGCCATAGTAAACGCCTGGCCGAACCCCGCACAAGTGGTGCATCGGGGTATGGCATTAATGAACGCGCCTACAGAATCGAAAACAGTACGACAGTATTATTTAAGGGTGAAGATTCTCAACTAACACCCGTTCGCTTAAACCGAAGAAACGTACTGAGAGTATTCGGCGATAAAAGTAATCAGGTCCGGGATTATGCACGAAGCAATAATCTAAACTTCAGAGATAAAAACGATTTTGTTAAAATGGTTCAATTTTATACCTCTCTATAAAACTGATTTATATTTTTGTGAAAAAGCCCCTGTTTCCAAGTGAAGCAGGGGCTTTTTCTTTCTTTGTTTGATGTAATCCCCTGATTCCGGACTGCTACGCTGCGGCCATCTACCCCGGGCTACGAATATGCCGCCCCTTTGGGACTGGGTTATGATCTGGAAATCTGTTTCTGAGCTTGTCTACGGAACTACTGACCTACTGGCCGCTGACTACTGACACCCGGTAAGTTGTAACCCCGGATTACGGACTGCTTCGCGGAGTCCTCCATCCGGGGTTACAAAACCGGTCATGCCTAACGGCATTGTTTGGAATAGAGCTACTAATCGTAAAACCGGCATTTTTAAAAAAGATCAAATTTGCGTGCCCTGCTCCTCCGGGCTATGGCTGGATTTAAAAACGGTAATCTGTTTTTGAGCTTGTCTACTGACCTACTGGCCGCTGACCGCTGACCGCTGACTACTGACACCCGGTAAGTTGTAACCCCGGATTACGGACTGCTTCGCG
>JAIULZ010000045.1 GCA_022565805.1 Balneolales bacterium | reverse complement strand
AAATCATTTTTATGGCTCAATTAAAAGAAAAACAGAGTCGGGATGGGATACGTTTTCAGGATCTTACTGCATTTCAACTACTCATATAAAACCAATTAATAAATCAGAAATAGCTTATTCTTGGGTTCCCAATTATAGTTCAAGCGATGTATATAGAATAAAAGAAAGCGGAGATTATAAATATCTTGTTGCATTGGGCTTAGAACGGTATACGATAGGTATTCCAAAGACTAAAATAGATAAAGGGCAAACAAGAAAAAGACAAAGAACTTTTTTTGAACTTGAAATTGAGTTTACAGTTAACTAAAACACCGTTTTGCGCAATACTGAACCCTTAATTTCCCAACCTGTGTATAAACAATTCATCGGATAATAGACTCGCGATTGGCGGGTTTGGTTCACATAGCGAAAAAAGAGAGTTGCTAAGTGTGGTTAGTTACATTGAAGTTATTTTTTTATCCTGTGCATTAAGTTTGGTAAATTGGCATCATACGTTTCAAAGTTATTTTAAGGGTCTGAAAGCGAGTAGTGGGTGCGACAAGGCAATAGACGGGCAAGATAATGGCTATCCAAAGCCTTCATATTTCATATAGAATACGTCTGAATTTGCCCTTTATAAATGCTTTATGGGTATGATATCCCTGCTTAATGTGAAAACAATAAGTAGACTGTTGCATATTCTACCGATAGTAAATGGTTATATGCGAAGTCTTTGGTTGACCCGTTTTTTAAAATGAAGGTTTGCTTTCCCATCAATAATTTAGAATGCTGTGCTGGTTGCATCTTGCAGAAATAAAAGATTTAAAAAACTTGTGCACACTCGGCCTGATGCCGGAGGTGCATCATACTGGCTAAAAATGAAATCTATGAGATACTGCTTGCCCGTACTGTTCAGCTGTATACTTTTATTGGCTTTACCCGCAAGCCTGTACGCCGACAGAGATCAATACTGGCTAAATAATTCCGGATTTGTGCAAGATGTACAGAAAGCAACCGATTTGGTTTATAATCAGGAATATGCCCGTGCCGACAGCGTAATGTCCAGCTGGTTTAGCAAAAATCCGGATCATCCTGTGGCCATTTTTTGGGCTGCGCTGCCCGTTTGGTGGGATATTTTACAGGATCTCGAAGACCCTAGCCATGACGATGCCTTTATACAGTTAATGGAGCAGGCCGAGCGGGCAAGTGACCGTGTGTTGCGCAGAGACCGAAGAAACCTCGATGCGCTTGTGGTAAAGTCTATGGTAAATGGTTTTTTGGCCAGGCTTCATGCAAACAGAGGCGCGTGGTTTAAGTCTATTTCCAATGGGCGGGTTGCTATAAACGTACTTATGAATCTGGAACAGGTTTATCCTGATGTGTCTGATATTCAGTTCGGCTTGGGGCTCTATCATTATTTTACGGCGCATTTGAACGAAGAGTACCGGCTTGTACGGGCTTTTTCGTGGGTTGTACCATCTGGAGATAAAGAAGACGGTATCCGCAGGTTAAAAATAGCAGCTAGCGAAAGTGCTTTTATGATACCGGAGGCTACTTACTTTCTGGGCCATATAATGCTGAGCTATGAGGGTGAATCTGAAAAAGCGTTCGGATATCTAAATTCTCTTTTTGAAAAATACCCCGATAACTCTTATTTCGGACGGTTGCTTTTACGAAGTTTGTACTCCAAAAGATCTTTCGATGAGGCGCGGGCATTGAATGAAGAGCTTTTAATTCGCTTCGGCGACACCAATCATACTGCAACCCTTGAAGAGCTGTACGCGACGCGCGGCGAGTTATATTTAAGAGCAATGGAATATGAGCAGGCAGAACTCTACTTCGAAAAAGCCAGAAGCCTAAAGTCGCAGCTTTATGGTGGTGCAAATCGTATGCAGCAAATGAGGGCTACTTTTCATCTTGGCAGGCTTTATCTAAGAACGGATCGAAGGCAGCAGGCTCACGAGCTTTTTACTGAACTCTCCCGATCTCCAACTGAAAATATCTATCGATCAAGAGCCCGCCAAATGCTGGAGCGCTAGTTTTTAAGACGGGTTGTCTTTTATGCATTATGAATGCTAAAATCTAGCCATTTTAAACACGATTACGCATCAGACAGCAGCTCCAGTTTGAATTAAAGGTATATGACCGGCTAATAATTTGAAATTTAAATTGGAATGCGCTATATTTGAATATATGTATTATAATTAGATAATTGTTTATTATTGCATGTTCAATGGGTGTTCTCCGAACACTGTAAAAAATCGGAAACAGGGCAAATAGCATGGTGTGCCCGGTATTGGCTTTGTTGCAAAGAAGCTATGTATTAACTACCCGTGCCTGGTTCCAAAATGCGAACCCTCAAAAATGTTCAAAGTTTATTCTGCCTATTATGAAGTCTCCTTCCCTAACTGAGCTTATAAAAAAATACAATGTTCCTGGTCCCCGCTACACTTCGTATCCTACTGCGGTGCAGTTCGACGAACTGGATTCTGTATCGGTAGGGTCTTATTTACAGCAAAGGAACTCATCACCCAGAGAAATATCTCTGTACATTCATCTGCCGTTTTGTGCTTCTCTGTGCTGGTATTGTGGTTGTAATACAATTATTACACGAGATAAATCCCGGGCAGACGACTACCTCGACTACCTCGAGAAAGAGATGACATACTACAGTAAAATGATGCATCCCGGCCATAGAGTTACACAGGTACATTATGGTGGCGGAACCCCGACTTTTCTAACGCCCAATCAGTTAGACCGGCTTGCAAAAATGATTCACAGTCTGTTTAATGTAGACGTGAAGGCGGAGTTTGGTGTTGAGATAGATCCCAGAACCTTTACGACCGAACATCTGGAAGCATTAGTGCGTAGCGGTATGAACAGAGCTTCTATTGGTTTTCAGGACGTAAACCGTGAGGTACAGGAAGCTATACACCGTGTGCAGCCTTATGAGATGGTAGAAGCATGTATGGAAGATTTAAGATCTGCTGGTGTTGGTTCTGTAAATCTGGATGTAATCTATGGTTTGCCGCTACAAACAAGAGAGCGGTTTGCCTGTACTTTAAGCGCTGTAAAAGCTCTTAATCCCGACAGAGTGGCTATTTACAGCTATGCGCACGTGCCCTGGATAAGACCAGCTCAGAAATTACTTGAAAAACACGATCTGCCCTCAGCAGACGATAAAATGCAGCTTCTAACCGATGCCATAACGTTTATGCAGGCTGCAGGTATGGATCATATAGGCATGGATCATTTTGCAAAGCCTAACGACGAGTTAACCATTGCCCTTCGGGATCATTCTTTGCAGCGTAATTTCCAGGGATATAGTACTAAAGCCGGCCTCGACTTGTATGCATTTGGTGTTTCGTCTATTAGTTCGATAGGCCCCTATTATATACAAAATCACAAGGATTCGGAGTCTTATAAAAGAGCGATAAATGAAACAGGAGCTGCATGGGCTAAAGGGGTTAAGCTTTCCCGAGAAGACGAATTCCGGCGTAATATAATAATGCATCTTATGTGTTCAAGAAGCCTGAGCTTTCGGGAAATTTGGGATACATGGTATATAAATGCAGCCGAACACTTCAAAAAGGAGCTTGGCGCATTGAAGCCTTTGGAAAATGACAAGCTTATTCAGATTAATCCGGATGGAATTGAAATCTTACCCAAAGGCCGTTTCTTCCTTCGAAATGTGGCTATGGCTTTTGATCAATATCTGTCCGAGAAAAGTGGCAAAGCCGTGTACTCAAAAACAGTTTAAAAAAAGGAAATAAGGGACCTGAACCCAAATTAAAGCTGAATAATGAGCAGTTTCAGTTTCATATTCAATAAAAAAAGCCGTATCAGGGCTAACTGATACGGCATTACTCTCTTTGGTTGTCGTGTGGTAGTCTATTTGAGAAAAATCAAAGTACTAAGCAATAGGTAGTACATTTTCGAAGCATTCGTAGTAGAGTAATAAACAATTGGGGTGCTTATTAATATGTCTAAGTATAGATACTAAGAACGCAAGCATCAACTACGCTTGTGCGTAGTTTTGCGGGCAATTCTATATAATGCCTTCTTTTAATGCTTTGGCAACAGCTTCTGAGCGGGAATTAACCTGCAATTTCTTGTAAATATTCCTCAAGTGGAAATCTACAGTATGGAAACTAAGGTATAATTGAGCGGCAACCTGTTTTTTGGTACACCCTTTAATCAGCAGGTTAAGAACTTCCTTTTCGCGTTCAGACAGGTCATAATCTGCTGTTGATGGGGCAAAGCGTGAGAACATCTTCAGCACTTTCATAGCGATTCTTGGATTCATAGGTGCGCCGCCGTTCAAAATTTCTGCCACGGAGTTGCCTAGCTCTGTTTCTGATGTCGATTTAAGTAAATAACCGTCTGCGCCGCCGCATATAGCTCTGAAAACATATTCTTCTTCGTCGTGAACGGTAAGCATAATTACATATACTTCAGGCGCACTTTTTTTTATTTCGGATACACCCTCTATGCCACTCATACCGGGTAAATCAATGTCGCACATAATTACCCCGGGTCTGGGTCCACTTTTGAGCTCAGAAAGAGCAGATTCTACATCTACAAAGGTTGCAGGAACTGAAAAACCATCCATAGACCCAATAAGAATGCTTAATGCATCCCGATAAGAGCGGTTATCTTCAATTATCCAGACATCCAACATTTTGCCGGAATCAAAAGGGGGGGGATTATTATTCATAGTTTAATTAATCAAACCAGCCGACTAATCTCAACTACGTATGTACGTAGGAAGCCGTAATAGGTTCTCACTATAGCCATAGCCGTTTACAGTTTTAAAGACAGCTTTATGTGGGTTCCATTGCCTGCTTCGGCTTGTATATCAAGGGTGCCGTTAATGTCTGCTGCTCTTTCTCGCATGCTTTTAAGTCCCAATCCAGAGTGTCTTAAACCGCTTTGCTCAAACCCCTTGCCATTATCTGCTATAATAAGCTGCAGTTTACTGCCTTTCTTTGTGAAATCTATGGTTACTTTGGTAGCTTCTGCATGCTTTACAATATTATGCAACGCTTCTTTTAAAATAAGTAATAAAGCCCTGCGCTGCTGCAGATTAAGCGTTTCTCTGTTGAAGTCCAGGTCAGAATTAAAGTACCAGTCTGTATCATGGAGTAAGCCTCCGGCTACTTCACGCATTTTAACAAGCAGATTTTCGAGTCGGTCGTTATCCGGGTTAATAAACCATACGATATCGCGCATCGATTCGGAGGTCATTCTGCTTAGGTTCTGAATTTCAATAAGTTCGTGCCTGGCATCGGGTCTAAGTTGCTCTTTTTTTTGAATTACCGAGCTTCGAATGGAAATACTGGCAAGGTTCGATCCGATTTCATCATGCAGATCTTTCGATATGCGCAGCCTAAGCTTGTTCATTCGCTCATAGTTAAGCACTTTGTAGCGATAGCCACCATAAGCCGTTAAAAAAACAGCTGCCGCTATTGTTAAAAAAAACCACCAGGTTTCCCAAAAAGCAGGTTTTACAATAACAGGGAGGGCGGCATAGTGTTCACTAATGACCCCGTTTTCGTTAATAGCCGCCACCTGAAATTCGTAGTTTCCGTGTGGGATTGTTGTAAAGTAAGCCGTACGTCTGCTGCCCACATCTTGCCAATCCCGCTGGAACGGATACAATCGATAACGGAATGTGACTCTTTCAGGTGCTGTAAAACTTGGGCTGGTATATCGAATTTCAAGGGCTCTGTTTACGTGCGTAAGCGTTAAATCAGTCGTTTTATCTTGTACAGCCTCGAGGTCTACCAGTATATTTGTAATGTGTATTTTGGGTGGCAAAGTATTTATTCGCAGACTACCAGGGTCAAGAATTGAAAGCCCGCCTGCAGCAGGTAAATAAATAAACCCGCCAGGTTCTTTATAAACTGTAGGTTGATGATTCCCATAAATTCCGTTGCCGGATAGTCCGTCCTGTCTTGTAAAAAAAAGAATATCTTCGAGCTTGTGTATATCGTTGTCCCTTGCTTTTTGAAGCATTTCATCCCTGGATACCCGCGTTACCCCGTTTGTACTCGCGAGCCAAAAATACCCATAGTCGTCTTCGGTTACAGACCACACTACATCTGTAGGTAATCCGGTGGTTTGATTAAATTGGTAAAACCGATCATTTTTATAAAGACTGAGCCCGGCATCGAATGTGCCGATCCACAGGTTTCCAAAACGATCTTCTGTTATAGAAGTAATTACAGAGCCTAAACTGCTGTTTGCATCGGTCACAAAATCTATTTTTCCGCTTCCAACAATCATTCTGTGAAGCCCCCCGTTGGTGCCAATCCAAAGCGTGTCTTCTCTCCTGTAAAGTGCCCGTATATTCTCGTTTGCCAAGCCCTTATCGGTTCTGAAATAGAGCGGTTCGTCTTCGTAATGGGCAATTAATCCACGATCTGTTCCAATCCATAGATTTGTTTGTTCATCTTCGTAAAGTACATAAATAGAGGGGCTTGGTTCGTCGAAAATATAATTGAGGGGATGAGGTTCAATGGAGCCATTTCGAATAATATCGAGCGAGGTACCAAAATCGAAATGGGAAACAATCAGGTTATTTTCATGATCTCTTAAGATGAGGTGCGGAAAATCTGTTTGCAACCCATCTGCAGAGGTAAATCTTGTCTGCCTGCCGTCTGCTTCAATTCTGAAAAGACCATTATAGCTTGCAACCCATAAAGTACTATCTATTTTAGCTACGGATGTTCCGGTTTGAAGCTCATGACCAGCTATTTCGCGATAGGCGCTAAAGGTACCGTAACGAAGCCGGACTAGCCCGGCACCCCAATCTGCAATCCAAATGTTACCCTCCCGATCGTTGAGTATGCTCATGCTAAAAGATTGTTCAAGTCCGGGATATGGATTTATGGTTTGCATGTCATCATCGGTATAAAAGATACCTTCCAGAGTACCGATCCATATGCGCCCATAGTTATCTTCTTGTAATGAAATGCTCATGTGGGAAAGTGAGCTGTGTCCGCGCATAGAAAAGCGTCTGAAATCGTCTCCTTCTATAATTTGTATGCCACTACCAGAGCTGGCTGTCCAGATTTTGTCGTCGATTATTTGTATATCGTAAACGTAGCTTTGGCCGTAACCGTCGGGTAAATCTGGAAAGACAGGCCTGCCGTCTACAATGTAAATTAAGCCAAGATACCCTATACTGGCAATTACTTTAGTATCATGGAAGGTAGCCAGCGAGAAAATATGATTATTCTGTATTTCATCTTCACGGAAAATCTGGACGGAATCATCGTGCAAAATGCGGTAGAGTCCGTCTCCGTCGGATCCTATATAGGTTGCACTAGGTGTGCTTGTGATAGACAATACGAACATTTCATCCGGAATAATATGGTCGTAGGGCCTGCTGAAAACACCGTCTCTATATCTAACAATACCGCCGCCAGATAAGCCAATCAGCAAATCACCATTTTCTTTAACATACAGTGCCCGAACCAGATTTCGCGTAATTTCCGGAGTATTAGCCCGGTTAAAGACTTCGAAACGAACCCCGTCGAATCGGGCCAGGCCATTATCTGTTCCTACCCAAATAAAACCCTCTTTATCTTGCACTACCTCAAAAAGATCGTTAGAAGGCAAGCCGTTTTCGGTTGACCATCTCATCTCAGATAGTTGTATCTGGGCTTCTAATCGGGGTGCGGCAAGCAGGAAAAAGGTGGTTAGAGCGTAAAGAAGCCTGTTACTTAGTAACATAATACTCCGAGAAGACAAAGAGCAGAGCTATTTAACTTTTCCAATTTATTTGTAATTGAGAAGCTCATAGGCACCTTTTTTCATATTTATCAATAGATGATGTTGCATTGATTTGGTCGTTAATTGGCGTAAAGAAAAAATCGTAGAACTTGCTTAATGCAGATGTACTGTTGCGCCGTTAACTATAAAAGGTAGTATTTTGAACCGGACATCGAATATTTAATGAGGGCCTGAAAGCCACACTTGTTTTGATATAAAACCAACAAAAATATTGTTTAATCAAGTGAGTGATGATTTTATAAAGACACGACAACGGATGAAACACATATTTAAACTTTGTGTTTTTAAACGGAAAAGGTCATCAGAAAGAATCGAAAAAACATTTTCAAAGAAACGTAGCAGCGAAAATTCGGCCGCGATTAGCACCGGAAGAAAAATTAAATCGCAAACGCAGGCATTTCGGACTAGAAAGTTTCATTGCCAGAATTCAAAGCAAAAGGCAATAAACTAATTTACGAATCCTTCGTTCAATAAAAGTAAGAAGTATGTATTTTGGGGTCACCCTGATATTGGATCTGACGAATAAGGCAGATTGAGAAGCAGACTCAAGAAGGGTAGTAAATGGTTAAGATTGATTTAAGATATGATAAAAAATTAATATTGAAAATAACGCTAATTGTGCAATGTGAAAAAAGTCCAATCCAGCTAAAGACTGCCAGTCTTGAGAAAATGTAAGTGTTTACCAAAGATAGAAAGTCGGGGTAACCTTGAAGCAGATTATCATATTTAAAACTTGTTAAGCCAATTAGTACATTCAATTCACGTAAACCCGCGCAAGTGCGCTGTGCAAAATCTGACGAAGATAGAAGACCGAAGAAATCTCCGGCTTTGCTCAGATACTAGCCCACGCTAAAGCTTATTTGATAAACGGGAAGGCCAGCGCATCCGAAATGGAAGTATTCACAGATTCATATAGCTGCCTAAGGTCTTTTTGGGCCGCTTCCAGACGAGCTACAGCCGGATTTTCCAAAAACTGCCTGCTTACCTTAGCATATAGCTCTGTATCGTATTCCTGAAGAATGCCGGCTTCTTTTTTCTGTTGTATCTCAAAACCAAGTGTATTCATTCGGGTCATTAAATCAAGTGCTTCCTCATCTTTTTCGAATGTGCGTTTAGCCTCAAGAAATGCTTTTGCTTCTTTGGTAGAACATAAAGATTCAGATAGTTCAGAAATCTGTTTTTCCAATTCTACTGTAATAATTTGCGCATCAGACTGCATAGGTTTTATCCTCATAAAATGAAAAGGAGCTCAGTTTGCCAGAAAGCAGAGCTGCTATAAAAAATGTTTAAATAATGAAGAGTGTGCATAGAAACTAATTTAAATCGTCTATTACCTCACTAAAGCGTAAATCTTCCGGTAGTTTATCATTTAAATGATTTGTAATTGTATTAATTACAAATCTTAACTCGTCGCTCTTGGCATGAAAAGCACTAATGGCTGTGTTGTTTTCGATATTATTAGAAATTTCCTTTAATAACGATTTATCTTGTTCGGCAACAGGCCCCTGATTAACTCTTTGGTAAACCTCGTTAAAATGGTTGATGAGCGTACGAGCCTGTTCGTTATTTTCAAATTCTGATTTCCTAGCTGTATAATCCTGATAAACAGGTAATTCTTTTATACCGTTAATAAGGTTTTTACAGGCTTCTTCGTGGCTTTTAATAGTTGGTTTAGACATCTCACTAAGATTTATAAGTAATATGAAAACAAAGGAATACTGCACCTTGAATGAAGGCTTTTAAAACCGCTTATCTACCGTCTCCTGCCATGTTGTTCTAAAAGTTTCTTCGATTGAAAACGTCTGAGGCTGAAATTTCATTTTCCATGGGCGTTGAATACGTACGCTTATTTCAAATCTATTTTTAAGCGCATTAACGAAGCCAAAGCAACAAACTTAAAATATCAGGAAATAATAACCCGGATAACTATAAATTGTAAATTTAAAATACTTGTTTAAAGATGGTAATTCTATAATGCTTTAAGGTTCATTTTGCTATATTGGTCGTAAATGTGTGGGTCTGTAAAGCGAAAGTAATGTGGTGTTATAGTCTGTCATTTCGCTTATTCGGGGCAGTCGTTTTGTTTTTAAAGATTAGTACGCCGGCCGAATATGAAAAATAGATGTATAGATTTCGCTTGTAATGCTTTATTTGTAAATTCAAAAATGCGAATGTAGCAATATTTGACTGAACAGATATTACAACTATATAAAATTTACACTTGGGGAAGCGCACGAAACCGGCCTCTTCTATATTTGTTATTTACGTTAAGTTTAGAAGTAGCAACTGAAAGGTAACATCGTTTAGAGTAGCCGCCTTGTATTACGGGTACTCTATACTTATGGTTTAAGCTTATGTATTCGTGTTACAGTAATTTCGCAGTTGTGGTGTGGAATCCTAATTCAAATGGTTAAAATGAAAATATTTATAAGCAATTTTGCGATTTCTGTAATCATCCTGTTGTTTTGCGGTACGCCCACTCTCGAAGCGCAAAGCCGTAATGCTCAGGAATTTGACATATACGGGTGCATCCGTAATGCAGAAACACCAGAAATGATTGAGCAGTGCGGGAGTGATCATATAGAATACTGGCGAGAAAGAATGGCCCATACTTTTAACCAGTTAAGCAGATTAGTAAAAGATGTTAGAAAAGAAATGCTGGAAAATTCTCAGGAAGCATGGAATGAATATCGCTTACGGGAGACAGAGCTTTCAAATACAATTCATTTTAGCTCGCCGGACCCAGCTAACAGAATATTGGCTCGAATTCGTGAAGCAAGAATTTTCCAGCAGAGAGCGGAATTTTTAGAGGATTTAATTTTGATAGAACAAGAGAACTGAACCCGCCGGGTAAACTTTACTATGGATTTTTTTAAAGAATATCAGCTTGAAATAAAATATGCCGGAATATCGTCTATGATGATGTTTCTTTGGTTGCTTCTGGAAAATATGCTGGGAGTACACAGCTGGAATATGCGATACTATCCCTATTTTATTCTGGCAGGCCTTACCATACCCGCTGCAGGTATTTTGTTGCCAATCTGGAGAAAAAAGGTTTACGGCTTTAAGGGCCTTACGTTCAAAGAAGCTTTTCAGACCGGTTTAATAGTTACAGCTGTGCTTATGGTAACTTTTCCCATTATCTATGGAATCTTTTTTAGCTTTATCGCTCCAGATACTTTCGATAATATTCGCGACTTTGCTTTTCAGCATGCACATAGGTTTGGGATGAGGCCGAACGTGGCTATGCACAGAGCCGGCTTAATTTTTACTCTGCAAAACTACATTATAGTATCGTTTTTGGGCACCATTGCCTATGGGGTGTTGATGTCGGGTCTTGGTAGTTATTTGTTTCGTACAAAATAACAAGCCATTCTTTTATGCGTTGAAAATCTTTCTGGCAGATTCGCAAAAAGTCTTGCCTCAGCAACGCTAAATAACCCTTTTTATGAATACAGATATAGCTAAAATACTGATAATTGTCGGGGGTTTCCTGCTTTTGGCTGGTTTAATAATGTATTTTTTTGGATCAAAAATGAGTTGGTTTGGTCAGCTACCAGGCGATATCCAATACGAATCGGGCAGAAGCAGAATTCATTTTCCTGTGGTTACCATGATAATTCTGAGTATCGCACTTACAATTATCATAAACATATTCCGCAGAATATTCTAAACTGCATTATTCACTAGGTTGGGATTGCTAAGCTTGTTGCGCTGTGTCGATATTAGAGTGTTTTGAAACCCCTTTTATTTTGTTCGTATTCGACTCGAGAGTAAAACTAAAACCGGAGTCCCCGAGGGTTAGGGGGCGAGGATTTTATTTTTGCTCCAATAAAGAAGGTGGCTATAAGAGAGGTTTTATAAAGCCTTTAAATAGTTTTTTGCCCTTCTGCTATATCGATAAAAAATGTAGCAGACTATTTAGAGCCATGGAAGCCTGTTTAAATCTACATTTCCGCCCGTTAAAACAACCCCCACTCTCTTACCTCTGAAAAGCTCTTTTTGAGACTCTATTACTCCAAGAGGCACGCTGCATGAAGGTTCTATTATAATTTTCATACGTTCCCAAACAAGCCTCATGTAGCGAATAATCTGTTCTTCTGTAGAGCAAAAAATGGCGTGCGTATTGTCTTTAATAATTTCAAAAGTAAGCGGCCCTAATGTGGTGCGTAAACCATCGGCAATCGTGTTGGGCTTTAAATGAGTAAGACGCGTACCGGATTTTATAGACAAATAGGCATCGTTTGCCTGCAGCGGCTCGGCACCGACAACCCTCGGTCTTGTTTTTGATGTATAGGTAATTTCTCTAACGGCAAGCGCAATACCAGACAGCAACCCGCCACCGCCAACAGGGGCAATAATATAGTCAAGGTCTGGTACTTGTTCCATAAGCTCGACACCACAGCTCGCCTGACCCTCAATAACATCTAAGTGGTTATAAGGTGGAATAAAAGCAGCACCGGTTTTCTTGAGTACGGATTGAAGGCTTAATTCGCGATTTTCTATACCGGGTTTGCAAAAAGTAATGCGTCCACCATAGCTTTTAACTGCATCTATTTTTGTTTTTGGGGCATCTTCGGGCATAACAATGAATGCATCGATGCCGCGAATACGTGCAGCTCTGGCAAGTGCAGCCGCGTGGTTTCCAGAAGAGTGAGTGGCTACTCCATTTACAGCGGCATGAGTACTTAGTTTTAAAACAGCATTAATTGCCCCTCTTGCCTTAAATGCGCCACATTTCTGAAAGTTTTCACATTTAAAAAAAATGTTTGCATCGAAATGCTTGTCAAAAAAAGCAGAAGTAAGTACCGGTGTTCGATGTATAAATGGGCTTATTCGGTTTAATGCAGTTTTAAGATCAGATTCGGAAAGCATGGTAACAACTTCTTCTTAGTTTTAGACCGGGATCTGCAACAAATCATAAAATGAATAGCTTAAGCATTCAAGAAAAGTAATCTTACTTCCTGGTCTGGCTCGCAAAAATTCAATTTGGAAATGAATCCGTTACCGGAAAAAAAATCATCATCCGGCTATTTACTTCAAGAGATTTTTTAAATGTGGTGCGGGCCAGCGTAATTTTTCACTCTTCGGAGCTTTGCTCAGAAATAGATGAATTGTCTATAGCGTTTTTTAAATCATTAAACTCGAATGGCTTAACAATAAATCGCATAGGTTTAGTAGCCAATGCTCTTTTCATTGTTTCGGGATCTGTGTTACCGGAAAGGTAAAGGACAGGCGCATTTGAAAACTCTCTTATTTTAAGCACGGTTTCGATACCATCGTAGTCGCCAATTATTTTGATATCCATTAAAATAACATCAGGCTGTACTTTTTTGACAAGTTCTATGGCCATTTCTCCCGATTTTGCTTTACCAACAATAGTATGACCCATTTTCTGGATCATTTTCTCGATCATCATTTGGAGAATGAACTCGTCTTCTACAATTAAAACGTTTTTTATATCATCATCAGTTTTCATGTTCTTATCCGAAAAAGTAGAAATAGGTGGAGATGTAATTTTATGTATCAAATCGAATGCTATTCTTATGGCTTCTAAATCTTTATCTGAAATAAAGATAGTTTATTTTGCTTTTTATTGCATTAAAAATAAAGATCAGTTTAAGTATCAAATTGCCTGTTTGTGCTAAAATTTTATTAACTAAACAAAAGTTTATGCCAGCATTCAATACCTTTTTTTAAACTCCTGATAAATTGAGGTTTCAAAAATTTACTCAGGCCATAATCTTGTTGGAGCTTAGCTCAACTGCTTCTTTGTAAAGTTACTCATTGGTTTGAAAAGCACAGCGCCATGTCACTAAACTAAAATCTATGAAGAAGGCTAAACTGTTACTCTGATCTGCTCCAGTGCATGCAGCGATCATATTTTTATTGTAAAGCTTCTTCGTAGCTGGTGTTTAAGCCCTCATTCTATGAATTTGTGAAACAGTAAATTTTGAGTGTCAAAAATCAATTGCGTTACTATTTATTTGTTAATACGAAGTAGCGTTTTACAGAATGCTCACTTCGTATGTTACCCTTTGTTCAGGATGCTAGTAGTTCGTTTTATTACCATTAGCACAAATACATAATTAAATTACAAAAACTAAATCTTTTAGATTAATTATCCGGTAGCGATAGAAACCGGAGGAAAAACTGTTAATAGTTAAATAAGTAAATAGAAGAGGAGTAATCGAAGATTTTTCCCAAAAGCTTAGTTTTTGATAAAAAAGGCTTTTAATTAAAAATAAGAGCATTTTGCACTTATCAATTCAGGAATTAATTTGATTACGACTAATCTGCAAGCTGCTTAGTGTTGCAAGAAAACCAACATTCAGTGTATTGATGTCGTTTCTAATTTATTAAAAATAATTTAATTGTTATGGTACCCATAACTGGTTTTCGATAAACAGGATGAATTAAGCCATGAATAATGCATAAAGAGAGATTGTATGAATAATGAGCGCTTATTTTTTGGTTTCAGTGTCATCGGCATCGTTAGGTGCCTGTTTCTCTTTAGCAAGAGTGGTTGTTATTTTTTCAGAAATAATTTGAACTTTTTTAGCAAGTGTACTCTTATTTTGCCGGTGCGACTGATCTGCCTTCCCCAATAAAAAACCGTATGCTTTTAAGGAGTCTACTTCATCGAAAATAACTTTTAGGATGGCACTTGCCGGGATAAACAGAATCATGCCCACTAAACCCCAGATTTGCGCTCCAATAAAAATAGCCAGAAGAGTAACGAGAGGATTAAGGCTAACGCGCCGGCCTACAATAGTAGGGGTAAACAGATTGCTTTCGAAGAGCTGAATAAAATAAAAGCCTGCAAGAACAAATACAGGTGTAAGAAGCGAATCTGTGGTAATTAATGCATAAAGAATGGGCAATATAGACCCAATAAGTGGTCCTACGAAAGGAATAACGTTTAAGATTGCAGCAAAGACCCCAAAAAATAACGCATGCCTTACGCCAAGAATCCAAAGCAAAGTGCTGTTTAAAACAGCCAGAATACAGATTACGATAAGCATACCAAGAATATAGTACTGCACAACGGCCTTAACTTTCTCGATAAGCTCCTGCATGCGATCTTCGTTCTGGTTAGAAAAGGCGCGGATTACAAATTCTTTCAAAAAAGCTCTGAAAATAAGTAGCAATACAACATAAACAGGAATGATAAAAACGTTTGTAAGGGTGGTGGCTGCCGACATAACCCCACGCCCGAAAGATTCTGTATTTTCCGAAATGTAATTGATTATATTTTCCGGAATAGTAGATAATAGGCCACCAATATCAAACTCGGTATAGTCTCCGGCAATTCCTTCAAAATCGCTTAATAAACCTCGTACGCGCTCTTCAAAAAGGTCGGCGTCTTCAACAAAAACAATAAGCTGTGAATAAAAGAAAAAGCCCACGGCAACCAGAAAGAAAATGCCAATTAATACGCTAACAATAGCAGCAAGAACTCTTGGGAAATGCCAGGCTTCCAGTCTTTTTGATATGGGAGAAAGCAAAACCGCAAAAAAAACGGCAAATAATAGCGGTACCAGCACAATTTTTGCTACCATCATACCGTGTACAACCAGTGTAACAAGTAAAAGTACAGAGGTTAATTTAACATACCAGGGAAGCTGATATTCAGTTATGTTATTCCTAACAGACATTAAAGTGCGTAACGAGTTGCAGATGAACGTTTTGTAATAGTGTATTACAAGGTATGAAAAAATACGGTTTCTTAATATCTTAAAAGGCTATACCATTAATTACACATTTAATATGAAGTATACTTACTTATTAGTATTGTTGGGCTTTGCCTTAGTTGCTTTTAGCCCCGTAACTACCCATGCACAGCAGTTTACTGCTGACCAAAAAAGAACTTTGGAAAATTTAAGTTCTTTGTTCCTTGTTGTGGAGTTTGCCGAAGACTCTGTAGAAATGGATGGGTTAAGCCGAACTGAGGTTGAGCTTGAAGTAGCACAGCGTTTACGTTCTGCGGGTATTCGTTTAATGAATGAAGTGGAGTGGTCGAGACAGCCCGGAGTGCCGTATTTATATGTTTATCTGAATAGTGTAAAAAGCGAACTCGGCTTTTATTCTTACCGAATTCACGTGCAGCTCAATCAAGAGGTAAGGCTTATTCGTAACCCCAATCTTTCTACCATGTCTACAACTTGGGAAAGAGGCATACTCGGTTTAATTGGCGTAAACCGGGTTTATACAATACGCCCGGAAATTTTACGCTATGTTGATGAATTTATTCAGGATTACCAAAACGTAAATCTGCGATAGTAAGAGTTAGGCTAAATAATATTGAATAGCCTTACTCTTTTTAGACAGTTTACATTATACGTCATACCCGAAGATCAAAACCTTGTCGTATGAAAGCTTGGCCGGGCTAAGTTCAATTGCTAGTACTTAGGCATTGCTATAGCAAGTACCAGGTATATAAGTACAGGCGAACCAATTGCTAAAATTGCGGTAGCTACAAATATGAGGCGTACTATGGTCGGGTCGAAACTAAAATACTCTGCAAGGCCGCCGCATACGCCAAATATTACTTTATCGGTTGTTGATTTTCTTAGCTTTGCCATTAGGTTTCTCCGTTAATTCTGAAATTGAAATGGTTAAAATATACCCGATATTTTATTGACTGCCATGTACTTTTTGATAAAGTGCATAGAATATAGTATGAATTGAGATTACGACGATCAACAAAAAAAGATTCATGATTCTGAACTTTATGTATCTTTTTCAAGCTGCTCTTTAAGGTAAATTCCATTGTTTTCTATTTGTATCTGGCCAGCCTTGTAAAGGCCTCCAATCGCTGCTTTAAAAGTTCTCTTACTTATACCAAATACCGAGCGAATCTCGGTAGGCGAAGACTTATCATGAAAAGGAAGAAACCCACTTTCTGATGTACCAAGTTTAAACAGAATATCGTCTGAGGCTGTTTCTACCTCGCTGTAACCAGGTTTGCGTAAGGTAAGGTCTATTTTGTCATCATCCCTTAGCTGCTTTATATAGCCCGTAAGCCGCTGCCCCGGCCGGATGATTTTAGTAAGCTCATTTTTGTAAAGAACACCGCTTAAAGGCTTCTCTCCTTCTATAATTGCTCTGTAGCCAAGTTCGGTCGGTCTGCTAATAAGCAGCTCTACCTGCTGGTTAAGCTCTGGCCTTTCACTTTCATCTAAATGGCTAATGGTGTCTTTCGCAAAGCGATCTACGCGCGTGCTGCCGGCAAGCCTGCCGCTCTGCTCGTCTAAATAAGCATAGATCAGATAAGATTCTCCTTTAACGACGGGCTGCAGCTGCTCGGCGTGAGGAATAAACAAATCTTTTTCGAGCCCCCAGTCTGCAAAGGCTCCTTTGTCGCCGGCTGCTTTTATTCTTAAGAGTTCGAATTTTCCGGTTTCAATTTTGGGTTTTTGAGTGCTTGCAGTAAGAAAACCATCGTAGTCGTGGTAGGTAACGGCCTCTATTTCGTCGCCTTCTCTAAGCTCTTCATCGAGTTGGTAATCAGATAAGAATGCTTCCCCGTCCGGGGTAATTAAATGGTAGCCTTTGGGTACTCGCTTGCCAATAGTGTGTGTGGTGTATTTTCCAAGTAAGGATGTATTTTCCAACTTCATGATTTAGCCTGTTTATGAATGCAGTTGTCTTTTTACGGGTTTCGGTATAAAATCACTTTAAAATAGCGCAATACATCACCGCTTGCCAATTTCACTAAATATTTATTCAGAATACTTCCAGGAGATTAATTGAGTCTTATTGCATTTTTGTAAGTTAATTGGAATATCACGTATTTAAAGATAATACCGATTAAGACTATTTACGGTCAGTCTTATTAATATTCCGATACACATCAATTGCCTTTTTCTGGCTAAACCCTATTCGTAGATTATTAGAAAGAACTTTTAAGAATCAAATCGATTATTTCAATTTATATGTCGTGGAAAAAAATACTGCTCGCAATTCCGTTTATGCTTCTTATAATCATTCTCTTCTCATCGCAAGTAAGAGTTTGGTTTGCGGAGTCTTCTGCGGGTAAGGCCCTTTTCGATTCGGCGCCACCTACGGAAATAGAAGGACCTTTTTTAAGTGACGAAGCTCGAGCTTTCCCTCTTGATCCTGCATCTGCAGTAACGCTTAGCGATTTTGAAGGGCAGGTAATTATGATTTCCTACTGGGCATCATGGTGCCATACCTGCAGGCAAACTATACCAACGATTCAAACGCTAGCCAGAGATTTTGAGCATAGAGACGACATCGTTTTTCTTTTTTTGTCGCTGGATAATGTTCCGGAAAGTGCTTCCCGCTTTTTGGATGGAGCAAGAATACAAATCCCTAATTTTTTTCCAGCAAATGCGCTTCCCTCCCCGCTTCACAGAGCATCTGTGCCAACAACTTATGTGATTGATAAAAATGGACGCATTGTGTACAGAAACACAGGCTATACAAATTACAGCACCCCTTCTTTCCGGCAGTGGTTTCAATCTGTAGCCGATCGGCCCGTTTAGCCCCAATATTTTGCGTAAGACCAGAATAGATTTACAGGTAAATATATTTCATGGCATGCTATAAAATAATTAAGGCTTAAGTCTTATATCTATGATAAAAGCATTTAAGGGGATATAGAAATTAATGGTAAAGTCCGGATTAATGCTTTCTAAAATAGAGAAGAGTATATTAATTAAGGGAAAGCTACAAGTTGCTGTGAACGTACCGAGGGGTTTGTAGGTTTAATCTTGAACACCTTAAGGGTATTTCAGAAAAGAAATAATACAATGCGGTCTTGAACTATTTTAAATTTGTGTTGAAGCCGTTTTTTTATCCAAGCTTTTGATTTCAATTCTATATACAAAAAGTATTGAAAAGCTTTTTGGGGGTACGCTTTAATGCAGGCTTTTTTAAAAGTAAAAAAGGTCTCATTTATAAAGTTTTATTTTTGTGACGAGGTGGAATAAAGGTTATACAATGCCTTTAAATTAAATAAACAGATTCGACTTGAGGCTGCAAAGAAGTAAGTTAGTTTATTCATCTAACAATCTTTGCTGCACTTGAAGTGTTTAAGCAGACTTTAAAAGCTGTTTTTTATGTCTGTGTTTACGGTGCTTTCTTACATCAGTTTTTATGCCAGCCACTTATGATATTATTCTTATAGGCGCAGGTTGCTCTTCGATGCAGTTCCTGTATCAGTTGAGGCGTTATCCCGGCAAACGGGGTAAAAAATTGCGTGTATTGGTTATAGAAGCATCCCAAACTGCACCACGCCGCACATGGTGCTTTTGGTCGTCGGAAGAACATACTTTTAGTTCGTTTGTGAGCCATAGCTGGAACAGAGTTACCTTTGCCGGTAAAAGTGGTGAGCGTTCTCAACCTGTTAATCCTTATACCTACCAATACATAGATGGAGATCATTTTTTTAAAAAAACGTGGGAAGAGGCAAAGAAGGATGAATACACAGTTTGGCTCCATGCCACAGTAACAGCCACAAAATCTGTCGGGAATCAAACGCAGGTAGAAACTTCTGCTGGTACATTTACGGGTAATAAAGTGTATTCAAGCGTATCGAATCCTGCTAAAATTGAATCCTGGAAACGCAAACATGGTCAGTTTCCTGGTTTATGGCAGCATTTTAAAGGTTGGTTTGTTCGTTTCGACGAAAGTGTAATTGCTCCGGATGCGGTAACCTTAATGGATTTTCGAGTACCTCAGAAAGATGCGGCCGTGTTTGTATATGTACTACCTTTCAGCCCGAACTATGCTCTTGTTGAATGCACCGTTTTTGGCAAGCGCCTATGGGCTGATGAAGACTACGATCATATATTAAAGGCCTATATTAAAGAGACATTTGGGGAAAAGTCTTACAGATGCGAGTCTGTAGAGAAAGGTAGAATACCTATGACAACAAGCTCCTTTTCGTCTTTTGTCTGGGATGGAACAGAAGCTATTGGAACCGCTGGTGGGGTGGTGAAGCCCTCAACCGGATATTTTTTTCTTCGCTCCGAAAGACACACAAAAAGAAAGGTTGCCGAATATTTCGGAGAGCATGGTTCTCAAAACATCTATTCTGGCGTAGATAGTACTAATAGTTCTCCACCGCGTTTTGCGTTCTATGATGAACTTCTGCTTGGAATTATACAGCAGGAGCCCGAGAGGGTTAAGCCTATTATGGAGGCATTGTTTAGTAAAAACGATTTCAGGCATATTTTTACATTTCTGGATGAAAGGTCTAATCTTCCGGGTGATGCACGAATTTTTATGACGCTTCCATACATTCCTTTTTTAAAACAGCTGTTCGCCTATATTTCTAAAAAGAGAATCTGATTCATGAAACCCACGCTTTGGAACACAGCCGCCCTTTTTCTCGCTTTAATTATCCTTTTTACGCATCTGGCACAGCCTGAAGCCGGTTTTTTTCTGGGTACGGCATTTGCCTTAATCGGCCTTATGGTAATAGGTATACCGCACGGAAGCCTTGATCACGTTATTTCGGAAAAAACAGCAGAAAACAAAAAGACATTTTCGCTTATTCGGTTTTTAGGGCTATACCTGCTTACCATGGCTCTTTATGCGGGAGTTTGGGTCTGGTTGCCGGGTTTTAGTCTGCTTTTCTTTTTAGTTCTTTCGGCCTGGCATTTTGGCGAAACTGATCTGGATGAGCCCCGCTTTTCTTTTTCTTTCTTTCTAAAACATCTGTCGTATATGCTTTACGGCAGCATGCTTTTATTCGGGCTACTGGCAAACGACCCTGCTCAAACGGTTGAAATACTGTCCAGCCTTTTGCCCGAAGCGGTTGCTTTACAGGGCTTTGTTGCTTTAATAGGGCAATACCCTGTTTTGGCATATACCGAGTTTTTTGCCCTCGCTTTTCGATTCGCCTTAATTAAACAAAACTGGTACGACTATTTAAGACTGCTCGTAATTTTAGCTATTGCGCTCTATTTGCCGCTACTGGAAGGGTTTCTGCTTTATTTTTGTCATCATCATGCCTGGCTTAATCTGGTTCGGGTGCATGAGCGGCTTTACCATCAGAGCTCATCCGGACTCTATAGCATGGTTAAAGATATGATGCCGTTTAGCGTAATATCGGTTGTTGGCCTTATTCTGCTGGTTGCTTCATCTCCTCTTTGGCTTTCTCACCTTAATCCTGTGCTGCTTTTCTTTATTCTGATATCGGTTTTAACGCTACCACATGCGGGAATTATGTCTCAGTTTTACAGCAAACACCGCAAAAAAAAGGCGGCAACTCTCACAGTGTAGGAGAATTGTCGCCCTTTATGTTCTGGTGTAGAAGGCTATGCAAAACCACTCTTTTGTTCGCCCTCTCGTAACCGATTAGAAATGCCGAAGGTTCAAGGTTTGTTAAGCCATGAGCTTTTGGAATTTAAGATGGATTACCAAAAGCTGATAACTAGCCAAGCGGTAAGAACCATCAGGATAAAAGCATGAACTCTGTAGTCTTTGTAAAACGGTGTGCCCGGCGTTGGCTTACTGTGCTCGGGTTTCCAGAGTATATCTTGTACTTGATCCGGATCCGGCTTTTCGCCCAACAGGCTAACTCCTACAAAAATCAAGACGCTTACCAGTGTTAACATGCCCGCCGTAATGGTAAAGTGAATGGTCCAGATACCAAGCTGAGATAAAATAAACAAGGTTGCAGAAATTGTGTGTCCGCCGGCCAATGTCCAGAAGGCCGCGTGTCGGTTGCCGCGTTCCCAGAAAATTCCGAGGAAGAATATGGCAACTACAGGAGGCACAACATAAGCGAAAGATTCCTGTATATACTGGAACATCCCGGGAAAGGTTTGAATCATAGGAGCCCATGCGGCTGCCACAACCATGAGTATGAGGGTGGTCCAGCGGCCTATTCTGGCTATATCCCGATTAGTGAGGTCCGGACGGCTGGGTTTTATGAAATCCATGGTGATGAGCGTAGATGCCGAATTAAGGGTAGAGTCTACGCTGGATAAAATGGCCGAAATAAGCCCCGCAAGCACAATTCCGGTAATCCCAATGGGCAGAATATTGGCTACCATTGTCGGGAAAACCATGTCGGGTGTATCGATGTTGGGGAAAACCGTAAAAGCCATCACCCCGGGAATAACCATAATAAAAAGAACCGGAAGCTTTAATAAACCGCCCAGCATGGCGCCCCAGCGGGCATGGTTTACGTCGCGGGCAGCCAATACGCGCTGCACTATATATTGGTTGGTTGCCCAATAGTAGAAACCTAGTACCGGCACCCCGATTAGCGTGCCCAGCCAAGGCAGAGCGGGATCATCTATGGGGCGAATCATCGAAAGATTATCTGAAGGAACCGATTCTACCACAGCCGCCCAAGAAAAACCAAACTCGCTAAACATGAGGTAGGTTAATATGGTTGAGCCGAAAAATAGAATAATGGCCTGCAGTACATCGGTATATACTACGGCTTTAAGACCACCAGCAGCAGTATACAAGCCGGCAAAAATACCGAGCACTAAAATAGTTTGCCAAATGGGAATTTGCGGGAAGAAAACGTTCACAACTATAGCTCCGGCATAAAGCCCCCCGGCTGTGTCTACAATTATGCTTAGAAAAATGGTGATGACCGAGAAGTATTTTCGCGATCGCGAATCGAAGCGCTTTTCCAGGAATTCAGGGATAGTTGTAATCCTGGACTTGATATAATAGGGAATGAAAAAGATGGCGAGAATTACCAGCACAACTCCCGTCATCCATTCGTAATTGGCAACCGAAATACCGGTCATGTAGGCCTGACCGGAAAGCCCGATTAGCGTAGTGCTCGAAATATTTGAGGCGAACAGCGAAAAGCCGATAACTCCCCAGCCAAGTGAGCGACCTGCCAAAAAGAGATCATCACCGGTTTTTGTCTTTCGGGTAACAATTACCCCGATTAAAACTATGATTACGAAATACCCGACAATGATAATTTTGTCGAGATTACTTAGCGTAATATCAGTCATTCAAAGGCACCTTATTTAGCATCTAAGACCAGAGTTATGTTTTTTAATGTATCATAAACGGAGGTGATACTCAGGGTGTAAACGTTTAACCTTTTTTCCGAAGATCGGAAGCATCGAATCAACTTTCTTAAGTTTTGCTTTGTAAATGCCGCAAAATAAACGCTAAGGGCAACTTACTGAAAACTGGTTAATGAACGTATCCCGAACAGGGCAAGGCAAGAAAGTGATGATGCCGGTCTTGTTTACAAAAAAACAATCCGGCTTAAGTGGAGTTAGTAGTTTTTACGAAACCTTACGAATGTAGGATTTTTCAATTTAAACTGAAAGAAAGGTTTTAGAAATCGATCGATGATTGCATTTTACACTAAGATACTTCCGCTTTTAGGTAGATTAGGCGCCAATAACGTCGATTCAGATTATATAAAGTGGAAATGCAGAATAGTAAAAGCTATGTAAAATATGTCTGTCAGCAGGTTCTGCTGTTAAACCGTCTTACTAAAAAGTAAATTTTGTCGTCGTCGTTGGTAAAAACAGGAGTAAGAACTTCAGGTTCTACTTCATCCCAATCGTCGGGTACACGAATCAGCTGATCTCTTGTGGCAAGACTTATGGTGTTGTCTGTTTGGGCATCATAAAGAAATAATCCCGATGCAGTTTCATAAGTGCTGTAGAGCCCGTCGGGGCTTAGGGCAACCGAGGACAATCTTTCTACTCCGTTGGCGATAACTTCATAATCACCAGTTTCTGTATTATAGCGAATGAGATTTCCGGCTGCGTCTACAAATTGTAAAATTTCTCCGTTATCAGAAAGCTGTATGGCTCCTTTTACAGAACCAGACTGTACCGGAACCGACATATCGGAGCCCTCGACCCGCAGATTTAGCAATCTGTTTGCGTTTACCCATGCCAGAATGCTGCCATCCATGGAAATATCGCTGTCGCCAGGCTGCAGTTGTGTTGTTAAGAGCTGCGTTCGGGTGCCGGTTTGGGTATCTAAAAGATACATGCCGCGCTCATTTTGGAATTCGGCACTAAAATAAACTCTGCGGCTGTCTCCAAGCCAAACCGGATTTTTGGTTTCAATCAAACTGCTGTCATCAATCAGGCGGGTCGGGTTTTGGCCAGACGCGTTCGTTAACCAAATTTGGGTGTCTTCGGCAAACCGGTTAAACGCGATTCTATTTCCATCAGGAGAGAGTGAAGCCTGTAGCCCGAAAGATTCTACGGGCAAAAGCGCATCCGAGCGGGTATCCCAAAAAAACACGCCGAGCCGGTTACTTTGCTGCAAAGAGATGTAAAGTCGCTTCTCTTCTTCGAGTACGCCAAAAATACTCCAGGTAAGGCGGTTTATAGTTGCCGGCCATCTGTCGAATTCAACCGTAGGATTTTCTCCATCGGTACCCACAGACCACATTTCCATGCTATACACTTCGAGCGGGTTACAAACTTCGCTACCACCTACATCGCAGGAGGCAAGAATAAATAATGTTGCAGACAGAATAGAAAGCCGAAAGACCGAAGAATAAAGGGTTTTATGCATTGGCGTTTACCGAAACAGAGGGAGTAGTTAATTTTTGTTGCACTGTTATGCCAGGTTTCAATACACAACAAACAACAATCGTGTAATTCAAAGCCTCAAAATAGGCAAACATATGGATTCTTAACAAGCACAAGCTAACTAAGGCTGAGGCATCACATCACCCTTAAAATACGGCAGCGGTATGCGCGTACATTCTGTTTTTTGAGGGGTCGAGTAAGCCAACGGTATTCCAGGGTTTTAGAGCTTCTCCTATTTCTTCAATAAGTTGTTGGGCCTCTGTGGTATTCTTGCCTTTTTTCTCCCAGGTCTCAATTTTGCCGTACATTTTGGATACGGTTTGCGAAAGCTGTTGATTGGTGGCGTTCAGAAAAGCTTCGGGAATTATGCCAGAAATGCGGCGCTGTTCATAGGCAACCGAGCAGCAGAAATAGAGGGAAGTAGCGGCTTCGAACAGCCCCATATTGCTTCGGGTGGCGTAGCAGGAAGCTATCAAAAGATCAATAAGCTGCATTTCCGCTTCGAATATTCGATTGTAATCGCTATAGAAACCAGCATCATTTTCGAAAGAAAAATCCGGTTGTAGGAAATGATTGAGCAGTTTTTCGACGCCAGATAAAGCGTGGGCAATTCCGGTGCTGTGTAGCGGATCAGTAAAGCCAGCAGACGAGGGAAGCATCACCCAGCCATCTCCGCAGAGGCTTTTTGCCGCGCGCTGTAGCTGATTTGCAGCCAGCCATTTACCCGGTAGCAGAGCGCAGGAAGCACCAGAAAACAAGGTACTTAGAGACGGATACCGAGATATCGTTTCTTCGAAATAACGTTGCGGATTGGCCGCGAACGATGGTAATTGTTTATGATGATGCCGGGTGTCGGTAAGCAGACCGCA
This sequence comes from Balneolales bacterium, assembly GCA_022565805.1. Lineage (GTDB taxonomy): Bacteria > Bacteroidota > Rhodothermia > Balneolales > Cyclonatronaceae > Cyclonatronum. Next base: position 1,347 of record JAIULZ010000045.1, on the reverse strand, counting down.
GCTGAGAAGGCCGCTGTCGAACCGAAGCATCCAGATCCAGCCTTCATCTATAAGCTGATGCAGCGCGGCATGATCGGTATAAAATGGATAGCCGGCTTGTGAAATACCCTCGCCCGCTAAAATATTCGACCAGTCTGGTACATTGCTAAGGTGCGAAAAAACCGCCGAAGAGCTGGTTCGAAATCCGGTTTTGCGCACCTCAACACCAAGAATCGTTTCGGAAAAATGAGCCGAGCCGGTAGCATCAATGAGCTTCCGGGTAGAAATTGCGCGTGTTTTGATCTCTTCGCTGCCGGTTGTTTTAGTTTGCAGGGTGATGGCATATTGCCCCGATCCGGCTTTTTCGAAAGAGCAGATGGTCGAAAAGGGTTTGTAAACCGCGCCGGCTAAAACAGCCTGCTCAAGCAAATACAGATCGGTATGCGGACGATACCACTGCGTATCGGATTGTTCGTAAGAAATGCTTGCGGCCACTAGTAGCTCTTTGTTAGCGGGATTATCTCTCAGCGTTTCTCCCCAGCTTTTCCCGGGCTCGTGCCGGTAGTAGCTAAAGCCACGTTTTGCGCCGCAGAGAATATCTGGCTTGGTAGCTTTCCAGCTGCCATATCTGGAAAGCGGGTACAGATAGTCGAGGCTGTATTTCTGGCTAATGGAGCGTAGAATCATGTCTGCAATCGGGGTAGAAGATTCGCCAACCGCAAACCTGGGATGATCTTCTCTTTCGCAAATAAGTACGCTATATCCCGCTTTGGCAAGAGCTGCCGCCAAAATACTGCCGGAAAATCCCGAGCCGGCAATTACAAAATCATAATCTGGAAATTCTACAGGTTTCATAAATTCGTGTTGAAATGCCGGTAAAGATGTTGAACGGCTTAATATGGTTTTATCGGCCCAGCATTTCTGCTGCATGGCAACCATGCCAAAATAAAAGCAAAAATGGCTTACACGTCAGCAGAGCCAGCCCCAACGATTCGGGGATTCGGAGAACCGCGAAGCGCTATGTTTTTTATTTGCTTTACAGGTTACGACAAAGATTCCAAAATTGCTTTGGGTCTCTTTTCTGCAATCTTCAACAGTACTTTTGCCGGATCATGAGGTTTACGCCTACCTTTCCGAATGTCTCCAGCCTGTTTAACGCTTTCGAGTAGTTCATTAAACATTTCATCGTTCATAACAGTTGTTCCTCAACCAATTGTTTCAGTTGTTGTAATTGATCTGCGGTAAGATCGTCCTTGCCACCCTTAGGATATGCATAGAGCATATAAATTTGACCATCCTCAGCGAAGTAGTAATAGAAGGCTTTGCAAAACCACTCTTTTGCCCGTCTTCTTCCTTGGAGCAAAAATA
>JAIULZ010000044.1 GCA_022565805.1 Balneolales bacterium | reverse complement strand
AAAAATGCTGTTTAAGAATTAATCGCCTTTATTTTGTGTATAAATCAAAATTGAACCCCTCTATCCTCCTGGATCGGGGAAAAGTTGTGCTTGAGCTGGGTGTTTTTTTGCCGCTGATACAATCGCTTTTTCTGGCGATTTCAAAAATTCTACCAGGTTCACATAGCTGAGCAGATGGATACGAATCATAGCCCTTAAGTTCGAATAAGACCATTTCTTTTTCCGCCCACGAATAATGGACTGAACCAGCAAGTCACATATCATCACGGCCCATATCTGAATGTTAATGGCATTGATGGATTCTCCATAAAAGTACCGCAGTGGGTAGGCTTGCTTAATGCGTTTAAACACCAGTTCGATCTGCCACCTTCGCCGGTATATATCGGCAATTTGTTCGGCCTTCAGATGTTCAATATTGGTAAGAAACTTGAATATCCGCCCAGATTTGGCATCTTTGTAGGTGACAACCCGAGCAGATAATTGCTTTGTTTTAGCATTGCCTGGATGGCCTAAAACCACTTTTTGATCAGATAAAATGCCTTCTTTTACCTGTTTATCATTCACTTCAAGATCAGTTTGACTGACAATGTGGGCATTCTTTCGTAATCGGGTTACGTAATATAATTGATGTTCGGGATCATTGGTCCATTTATCAAATAGAGAATAGTTATTGTAGCCTTGATCGAAACTTATATAGCTACCAGCTGGCAAAGAAACCCACTTTAGAAAGGGGCTATCATGTTTAGCTGCCTCCGTAATGCGCATTAATTCGATACACAAATGATCTTCCCGGATTACCGAGTGGGCTTTTGCTCCGCCTTTACGCCTGCCGTCGGCTCCTGGACGGCCGGCATTCTTCATGATATCCGAAAACAGCGAAATCGTAGTTGAGTCAACAATATAAAGGGGCTTTTTGCCAGATCGGCTGTCCGGAGAAATAGGCAACAATCGCTCAGCCAGTTTGTTATAAATCTGCTCAAATACCGCCGCGGGGCGTTGGGCGTTGGCATCAGCAAATGTGCTGCGACGCGGCGTATAGTTCAAATTAAGATGTGAAATACGGTTCTGGCTGGCCTGAAGGCCGGTAATCATTTCTCGAATACTGTTACAATGACTAAAGCAGCCAAACATAAGGGTCACTAAATGATCCCACGTTTTGAATTTCTTGTAGTATCGGTCGGCATCGTAGTCTTGGGCCGCATGATCTACAAGCTGTTTGGGAATTAACTTTATGATTTGTGAGAGTATCGGCTGTCCGGAAAAAAACGTATGTTTACCCATGGCGTAAAGTTTTGGTGAGTGGTATCAACAAAACTTAGCCATTGGGGAGGGTAATTGCTACCCTCCCCTTTTTTTATGCTTTTTTTCCGGTTCCCCGGACAACAGTGATTCCGAATTCTCAAATAAAAGCGAAGCGACTATATATTAAAAAAAAAACCGCATGAATATGCGGTGCATACTACATTATTACGGGTTACTTTAAGACTGTCTTAGAGCACAGCCTAAGCGATATCTATGAAGGTGGTAACTAAAATAGTTGCCATAAAATTTACCTTATACTTTAAGAAGACTTAACCTGACTATTCAGGGAGATAATAAAAGTAAAACATAGATATCATTTTTTTAATTTGCATAAAACAGGCGAGTAGATAGCAATTTTTTAAGTCTGAAGGGACAAATGTACTGATGTTTTGAAAAATTTCAGACTGAATAGCAGCTCTTAATCTGTATTTAGTAGGAAATTCGTTAGAAATATACTGGCTGTTAAATTTTGGAGCAAAACAGAAGGCTTACAAAAACCTTACAACACACGTTATATAATAAATACTGAGGCCGCAAATGATCAAAATTGTAATTATTGAAGACAACAAGTACATGAGAGAGGGCTGGAAAACTTTCATTGATTTTGAACCGGATATGGAAGTTGCCGGGGCGTTCGAATCTTGCGAAGCTGCAATCGAGTTTCAGGACTTTTCTGATGTACAGCTTATTATTATGGATATTGAGTTGCCCGGTATAACCGGGATTGAGGGCGTCCGGATTATTAAAAAGAGTTACCCAGACATGTTATGCATCATGGCCACTGTATTTGATGACAATCAGCACGTGTTTGATGCTCTAAGAGCAGGCGCCGTGGGCTATATCATGAAAAAGACCAGTCCGGTAGATTTTATAGCCGCAATTCGCACTGCCCTTGATGGAGGTTCGCCGATTACGCCTAATATTGCCAGAAAGGTTATCAGTATTTATCAGGAGCAGGAGGAAGTAATTAGCGAAGAAGAAGCTCTTAATGAAAAAGAAAAGCAGATTCTCGAACATCTGGCAATGGGAAAATCCTACGCAGAAATTGGGGGCGATATATTTCTTTCGGTTGATGGGGTTCGCTATCACATAAGAAAAATCTATGAAAAGCTGCAGGTGCACTCCCGCTCCGAAGCCGTAGCCGAAGCTCTTAGTAGAAAACTGATAGACAGCCCAGCCCGGGATACGAAAAAAAAAAGTAAGCTATTACAAAAACTACATGTCTATGCGGTGACAATAGTAGTTTTTGGCACTATACTACAAACAGTTATCGGATACATTCTTCAGTGATGCGGTTTGCAGACTAAATAATTAGGGGTGCAATTCGATGGATGGGACCAGCATTTTGCTGGTATGATATTAGTAACAAAAACAGGAGCAGGATATGAATTACTATGCAGAGCAAGGTCAAAAAGATTTTTTAATAAGAACAATAAATGAGCTTTCAAACCTGATTTCCGGTGTATTTGATAAAGATCCTGATATGATAAAAGTAACAATGCCTGCTAAAGGATCTAATGTAACGCCTGGTAAGGTAAGGCAGCTCGAAATCCTGAATCATAAATTTGATCGTATTCGTGATGAAATCGAGTTTGCTGCACGTTATTACAGCGAGTTTGAAATGCTGAGTAGGCGAGAAAAAGAAATTCTCGGTCTTATTGCAAGTGGAAACTCAAATACAGAAATCGCTGAAAAGCTGTATATCTCGGTGTACACTGTAGAGACGCACCGCAAAAACATTAGAAATAAAATCAGGCATAACAGTCCGGCAGATCTTGTGTATTTCGCGCAGGCATTCAACATCATATAAGATTCAACCCTTTCAATTCATCATATTATAAAACCGAAGGCTTAAATAAATGATGAGAGTTAAGTAAAAGGTTTGCAAAGCCATCTGCAATTGAAGCAGATTATATCTGGATCGGGAACTCAAGTTATAAATTGTTAATAAAAAGTGTTCATCACCCCCCAAAGACCTCTATAGTCCTAAAGTCAAGAGAGAATTATATATCTGTAATTTTTATAAGTCCCTTACGCAGATATGTAAATGCAGGCAGAATAAGACTTTATTCTGCCTGCTATTTTTTGTCGATCAATCTTTACAGTTCAAAACAAGGATATTTGAAGACTGCATTCAATTCAGAAATAGACAATCATCAATTAGTAATCAGTTCAACTACCAATTTGTTACCAAGCTTAACATCAATTCAGCCCTCTCATCCTCTGTGAAACTCCGCGTCCTCTGTGGTAAAAACTATTAAGTTCAAATCTTACCGGGAATTTTGAATCGACCAAAGAACAAATCAAAACCCGGGAAAATCATTGTAACCCTCCCATCTTCTCTTTTTCCAGAATTTTTGCTATTTCAATCCAAAATCTTTTCCACTCGGCCCGGTATTTGTTTGGTAGCTGCAGACCAATTTGCTCGGCGTGTGAAAGATAGGTACTGGCAATTACCCTGCCGTATCGGGCGCCACTTTCAGAAACATAGCCGTCGTTTAAACCCTCCCGATCAAATAAGTATTGATTGAACGGAACCAGAAGCTTGCTGATTGGGTGATCAGTTCCTTTGCCGCAGGAGGCAACTGCAGAGAAATACTTCACATCTCGGTGATCCGGGTTGGATGGATTAAACTTGTTTTTCACATAGTCTGGACTCAGCTCTTCCAAGGCACCAAGCACATCACTCGGCACAGACGGATATACATTGTTGCCAAACCAGTTTATAATACCCGCCAAACTTCGCTGTACAGAATCCGGTGCGTTAAGCGTAAGTCCTGTGAGAGAAGTTCCTTCGTGTGGAGTCGATACGGTGGTAAGGCTGGCAAGGTGTTTATGAAGCTCAAATTTATGAATGGCATAGCGAAGGTCGAGCCCCGCCATAGAGTGGGCAATAGCATGGACTTTTTGGGCTCCGGTACTTTTCTTTACCTTTAGTATGTGATCGCTCCAAGCTTGCGCGCGAATAGAAATACGGGCATAAGGCACGATATTTGGCGCAAAAGATACAATGCAGTGCTCTCTGTACATCATGGCAACATCGTGCATCAGGCCTTTACCATAAAGATTACCCATCGCTCCAAATCCATGACAAAGCACTACCGGAAGTGGAATAAAAACCGGATCTGGTTGAGGAAATTCCTCCAGCTGCATTTGATCGATCAGGCTCATATAATAATCTGTCAGCGGTTGGTGGTATTATTTGGTACTGATTGTGTTGTACCTGGGCGTACAGGTTCAAAAATAAGGGTACGAATTAGCTTGCCCGAGTAGAGCATATCGATATGAAGTATGTTTTCCGGGAACTGTCGGCTGCCGTAGAGCTGAATTTGATAGGGCTGGAGCAAAAATGCAAGATCTGCATGTATTTTTGTAGCTGGTAAACCGCGTTCTGTGCTAAAAAAATAAGTTTTTCTGTTAAACAAAGAATCTACATCAGTGGTTTGGATTCTACTGCTGTTACCTTGCATTAAACTATAGGGTTGCACTGTTTTTAAGATAATTTCGTCTACCTGCGACAAAGATTCCAGCGCAGTTCGCTGAGGTGGCTGTAAAAAATATAAGAGGAGAATGGTACACAGGCAACAAGCAACTAGCAGCCATAAAACGGTTACAGATTTCTGAATCGGTTGATTCATAGTATTAAACTGAAGAAGGAACTGGTTTTAGGATGAAGTACAGTTTAGATAACTTCCCCATCACCGGAAAAAAAATGATATAGTATTTCGCCGGCAATCTTTGATTTCGGGCCTGTAAAAACGGTTGGTTGCTGCATGGAATTACTTATGAGATATAGCTCATTAACGTCTGTTTCAAACCCGCTTGAAGGCGCTTTATCGCCTTTGTTGAGCTCTGTAGAAGAAGCAGAAGCAGAAATAGTATTAGCTAATATAACGTCGGCATTTTTGCGTATTCGTTTTTCCTGTGCCGAAGCAACGAGGTTATGCGTTTCCATGGCAAAGCCAATTACAAATTGATTCTTTTTTTTATGCTCTCCTACCCATTTAAGCGTGTCTGGGGTGGGCTCAAAATCTATCTGGAGTCCGGCATCTTGTTTTTTCACCTTGTGATTTACTTTATGCGCCGGACGAAAATCTGATACGGCCGCGCTTAAAATAAAAATATCGGTTTGCTCGTGGTATTTTTGAACCAGTTCGAAATAATCCTGTGCCGTAGTAAATGATATGCACTTGATAGATTCAGCTTTTGGTAAAGCAATACCAAGCGGACCGTGTAAAAGAAGTACATCGGCACCAAGATTAGCGGCATTTTCGGCCATTGCAACGCCCATCTTACCGGAACTCGGGTTCGAAATAAATCGTACGGGGTCCAGATATTCACGGGTTGGCCCGGCGCTAACCAGCACCTTTTTACCCGACAAAGGTTTGGGGAAATTGCCATCAATCAATACGGCCTCAATTTTACCGAGAATAGCCTCCGTTTCCGGTAAGCGGCCTTTATCGATTAGACCGCTGGCTAGCCAGCCGCTTTCGGGCTCCAGAATGTGCATGCCAAAATCCAACGCCTTTTGCAGATTATGCTTCGTAGAAGGGAAGGTGTACATGCCGCCATCCATAGCGGGACAAAGAAGCAGCGGACAGCGGAGGGCAAGAACGGTAGAAGTAAGCATGTTATCGGCAAGTCCGTGCACAATTTTTGCGAGAGAATTGGCAGTAAGCGGCGCAATAACCATAATGTCGGCCCATTCACCCCATTGTATGTGCCGGGTCCAGTTTTCCTGTAAGTCGCCGTCTTCAGGGAATACTTCGGGCGTAATACTGTGGCGTGCTAAAACGGCAAGGGTATCCTTGCCAATAAAACGAAGAGCGGAGTTGGTGGCAATACACCGAACTTCCGCTCCATTTTTTTGAAGTTCACGCATCAAAACAACAGCTTTATAAGCTGCTATTCCGCCAGTAACTCCTAAGATAATTTTTTTACCGCTTAATTGGGGAAAATGAGGCATATCCTCCCCCAATTTTAGTCGTTGTGATTTTCGGGGTAGCGGTAAGAGATTTTGCTCTCCATAAGTTCATCTACGGCACGCTGAGTTGGATGAGATCTTTTTTCGTATTCTTTGGAGATACGCTCTTGCTCTTCATTAAAAGAAAACTCGTCTTCTTCTTCGAAACCTTCGAAATACTTGAGTTTTTCATCCAGCTCTATTTTTTCACGAGCGGAAATCTGGCGCGAGCGCTTAGACATAATCACTATAGATTCATAGAGATTGCCTGTTGTATCCTGAATTTTTTCAACATCAAGTGGACGAAGTGGCATAGTGGAATTAGCTAATTTTTAAAAAAAGCAGCAAACTGCTGCGGTATTACGTGAGCGTTTTGAAAAATGAAATAAATTAAAAAAAACTGAACAGCTTAAGCGTTAAAAAAGTTGTTTACAAGCTGCTTTACCTGCGAATACGCGCTATCGAAATCGTCGTTAACAATTTCATAATCGAACATATGAGCTTTAGATAACTCCATTTTAGAGCGCTCCATGCGGAGATTAATGCTCTGATGGGTTTCCGTGCCCCGGGCAAGAAGTCTGCTTGCCAGTGTTTCAATATCAGGCGGTTTAATAAAAATGGTAAGGCAATCTGATCCGTACACATTCTTCAGGTTAAGCGCGCCATTTACTTCAACGTCAAACAAAACAAAATAGCCTTTTTCCCTGTTATTTTCAACATCAACCCGAAGAGTTCCATATCTGGTGTTGTTGTAAAACTCTTCCCACTCAATGAACTGTCCTTCATCAATATAGCGTTGAAAAACGCCTTCTGTGAGAAAATAGTAATCTTTACCATGCACTTCACCTTCTCGGGGAGCACGGGTTGTAGCCGAAACGGAGAATACCAGTCGGGAGAATTCGTTTAATAGTCGCTTGGCAATAGTGGTTTTCCCGGCTCCGCTTGGCGCGGTAATTACGATTACCTTTCCTTTTTCACCTTGCTTGGGTGCATTCATCTTCTTTAGCTTGTGTTGGAAGTTTAGCTGATGGTGTCAAATTTATTATAATGCAACAAAATGAAGTAGAGATGATACCAGAGTTTGAACATTTATTTAGGAAAAATATTAAACCAGATTCTGAATTTGTTCCCGGATAATCTCAACTATTTCCTTTGCTTCTACTACTTTATGAGCAATTTCTGCACTGTAAGACTTTGATCCGATAGTATTTATTTCCCGGAGCATTTCCTGCATCAGAAAATTTAGCTTGCGACCGGCTGAGTTTTTTTCCTTTAGGGCTTTTCTGAAAAAATCGAGGTGAGAATTTAATCGTACGATTTCTTCGGTTATATCCAACTTATCCGCTAATAGGGCAATTTCGAGCTCGAGCCTGTCTTTATCGTAGTTTTCGTCGGTAATAAGATTCTGTATGCGCTCTTTGAGTTTAGCGCGTGCATCTGGTAAACGATCGGCCGAAAGCAGGCTTATTTCTTTGGTGATTTCTTCTATTGCTGAAATTCGCTCCAAAAGATCTTTTGCAAGGGCAGCTCCCTCATTTCTGCGCATCTCAAGCGTTTTGCTAGCTGCTTCCTTAATAGTGCTTTCTATAGCCAAAAAGATAGACTCTTGCTGCTCCTCAGAAATACTATCTCTCATTATTACATCGCTGAAGGTAAGTAAATCTTTGAAACCAGGCTTGCGATTTTCTTTATCCATTCCCACATGATCAGCCAGATCGGTAAGAAGATCAAAATACGACTTGGCAAGCGTTTTATTGACTTTTAAGCCAATTGATTTGTTATCGATTTGCTCGAGTTTAACTGATAGCATCACTTTTCCTCTTTCGAAGGTGTTTTGGAGAAGCGTGCGTAATCTTGTTTCATAAAGCTGAAAGTCTCCCGGCAGCTTAATGCTAACATCGCAGTAGCGATTGTTAACGGTGCGTATTTCTGCATCTACCGAGTAGCCGTCGGCCTGAGCCTGAGCCCGCCCAAAGCCGGTCATTGATTCAACCATATAAAATATTTTAGGATCTGTTTGTAGAAAACTTCGTAAAACCAGTTTACTAACCCGCTTTAAATGCTAAATAAACCACAGCCGATAGTACATGGGCTATCGGCTGTGGTTTACTACGGTATCTAAAACGGTGAAATTCAAAAGCTACCAAAGCCTTTCTTTAATTTGATCTAAATGTAATGAACTCGGCGCTCAATCACACAAATAAAATAGGTTAGTTCTAGACCGGGTAAACGATCTGCTAAAATAAGAACTCTTCAAAACTATTTAAGCCTAAGATATTTTTGAAGCTTATTGGTAAAACCAATTTTCAAGCTTAATCACGCATCAAAATGGTAAGATTATTTTGAATATGCTTTCATAAAAAAAGCCCGAATAAGAAATCCGGACTTTTATAGTGTTGGCTCAAGCATTATCTGAAAGTAATTTCAGAGACAGGAATATTCTTTTTTATCGTATAAAGATACTTTCTTCTTTATAGTAAGGTATATTTTCATGTTCCCAGCTTACTTTCAAGGTCCATAAGCCAGAGGCTCTGTCTGCAAAGGAAATCATGTGAGCTCCTTCACGATCCGGACTTAGCGAAAAATGTTCGTCCATACCAGAGCCGGAGGGTCTGTAGAGATGGATATTGCCTGTAAGAGAAGCGGTGCGCATATTTTCCGGAATAATTACAGCAACCTCTTTACCATTTGTTTTAAACCTAAGAGGATCTTCAAGTCTAAGCGCATTTTCGGCCTTGGTAATCTGTTCTTGCCACGTAAGGGTAACTTCGTAATAATTTTGAGTAACTAAATCTGTTTCCTGGGTAAACGTAAAGAATACAAAACCCAGAGTAGATATAACAAAAGTCATGTAGAACAGAAAAATACCCAGGGGCCACTTCCACTCTTTAGCCGGTGGCGTTGTTGCTACGTTAGGTTTGGTTTGGTTTAAATCAGACATGGTATAAATCCTTATTCGTATGGTTCGAAATGTAGACGTTTGGTTTGGTATGGTATGGTATGGTATGCTAAACAACCAATTTACGGTTGTGGTGCCGGTACCGGAGCCTGTCGCATAGACTCACTTGGCCCAATAAAATTCGTTTGTAATCTTTGGATAAGTCTTCCATCGTAATAAACACCAAATTCCATTCGGGTTTGCGTTCCGGTAAGATTATCGCCACTGAGGAAAACCATAATTCGATTTTCGACTTGCTGCTGACCGGGGACCGAAGTTTGGTTTCCGAGCCACAAAATTTCTCCTTCAGGATAGTGGAGTTGCAGGGTTACATCTTTATCCTGGAAAGTTTTGTTAAAAAACTTAGCATTATAAAAATTCGAGTATCTGTCGCCGGGCAACTCGTTGTAAAGCATACCGGGTTCCCGAAGAATTACGGTGTATACTTCGGGCCTTGTAACAAATAAATAGATAAAGATGGAGAACAAAATGGTAAAAACGCCCAAGTATGCCTTAACTCTTGTAGTAAAGACTTTGGGTTCTCTTTTTTCTACTACCGCATTATATGAAGTGTAGGTAATAAGCTCGCGAGGTTTCCCGATTTTATCCATCACTTCATTACAGGCATCTATACAAGCTGTACAGTTAATGCACTCGAGCTGTATCCCGTTACGAATATCGATTCCGGTAGGGCATACTTTAACGCATTGAGCACAGTCTATGCAGTCTCCCATGGGTGCAGAATCTGCTTTCTTTGGTATGTTGGTTACTACACCATCTACTTTTTTGCGCTCACCAACTTTTGCTCTGCCTTCGCCTCGCTCGAAATCATAGGTTACAGCAATGCTGTCGTTATCAACTAAAACCGACTGGAAACGGCCATAAGGACATGCAACAAGGCAAACCTGTTCACGGAACCGTGCAAAGACCCCGTAGAAAAGGGCGGTAAAAACCATGGTAGCTATAAAACCTACTGGTTGTTGAGCCGGCCCGGCCATTACAATCTCAAGAACTTCATCTTTGCCTATAATGTAGGCCATAAATGTATGGGCGATTGCCAGCGAAATAATTATAAACAAGCTGTGTTTAGCTGTTTTCTTAAAAAACTTTTCCCGGTTAAGCGGGGAGGCATTAAGCCTTTTTTGCTGGTTTGCATCACCTTCAATGGCATATTCAATTTTACGGAATAGCATTTCCATAAATATCGTTTGCGGACAAGCCCAGCCACAAAAAAGTCTGCCCCATATAGCTGTAAACAAGACGATAAAAATAATGAAGCTAATCATGGCCAGGAAAAAAAGGTAGAAATCCTGCGGCCAGAAAACGACCCCGAAAACCACAAAAGTGCGCTCAAAGATATTCATTAAAAGAAGCGGGTTCCCATTTATGGTAATAAAGGGTCCGGCAAACAGAAAGCCCAGCAATAGCCAGCTTACATATGTGCGAAGATTGTAGAGCCGGCCTGAGGGCTTTTTGGGGTAAATCCAGTTCCTTTTACCATCATTTGTGATAGTACTTACAAAATCTCTGTAGTGCTCTTCCTCTGTAATCGGATTTATTGTTTTCTGATTCGTCTGGTTTTTATCGGTACTCATGATTGTAGGGGAAATGCGTTTAAAGAAGGCCGGTATTTTACGGGGTTAACCGTAGATACCGGCCGGGTAATGCGTTTAATGCTTAACTAATTTTGGCCTATTCTGATAAGTTTTCACCGGGAATGGTTTCAAAACATTCTACCGCACGAGACATGTTAGGCGCTTTTGGGTTGGGCGGATCAGATCCCCGTATAGAAATGATATAGCTGGCAAGCTTTACCAGATCTTCGTTGCCGATTCGTACAGTACTGCCATAAGCAGGCATGCCACGATTTGGGAAACCATCTTTAATGCTAATAATCAGGGATTCCAGATCACAACCGTGCTTCCAGTAATTGTCTGTGAGGTTGGGTCCGACTAAACCTTGTCCCTGAGCGCCGTGGCAGGTTGCGCACAAATTGGTGGAAGCATTAAATACTTCGCGCCCCCGCTCAATACTTTCTGCATCGGTTAATATCTGCGTCAGTGAAAAGTCGAAAATGGCGTCTTCGGCTAAATTGCCGTATCGTTCGGCAGCCAAAGCCATTTCAATTTCATACTCTTCTTCCTGAGATGGTCCCCAGCCCAGTACTTCGTAATAGAGTAGATAGCCAACCGAAAGTACAATGGTAAAATAGAAGCCATATAGCCACCAGGGTGGCATATTATTGTCGAGCTCCTGAATGCCATCGTACTCATGGTCCATTAGTAAGTCGCGTTCATCATCAAAGACGAGATTTTCTTCATTTGGCTGATTGTTTTCATCCTGTTTTTTGTTCTGATCAGACATGGTTACTCTCCTTTGGCCTTTAGATCGGAAGTTGGGAAAATGCCGCTGTCATCATCCTCCAAAAGCGGCATATTCTCTAAATCGGATACCTTTTCTTTGGTCATGGTGGCTACATAAATAATCATTAGTGCAAAAAATCCTACAAAAATGACCAGTGAAATTAACGGGAAGATTTCAATTCCCTGTATGGTTTCAAGAACGTTGCGTCGCATAGTTTGTGGCTCCTTAAATTAGTATGATACCGCTTCGGCGGTGCTCGGTTCATTAGAGGCGCCTGCACTAGTGCGAAGCGGAACAACGTCTGCGCGGTCTGCATTGGCAGAAATATCGGTACCAAGTCTTTGCATGTATGCAATCATGGCAACCATTTTGCTATCCCAGCTTACTTCAAAGCCACTGTCTGCAAGTCCTTGCGCAATAGCTTCTGCCTGCTCACGGTAATGATCTATAGCCTGCTGATCGAAACCATCGGCGTAGGGTACGCCTAATCGCTGCAGTGTTCTTATTTTTGCAGGAATAGACTCTACTCTTGTGTTCTGTGTGGCAAACCAGGGATAGGCTGGCATAATTGAGCCGGGCGAAGTAGACGACGGATCCATAAAGTGCATATAGTGCCAGGAATCGGGATATTTGCCCCCTACCCGATGTAAATCCGGACCAGTACGCTTAGATCCCCATAAGAATGGGCGGTCGTATACAAATTCTCCGGCCTTAGAATATTCTCCATAGCGTTCTGTTTCGCTTCTAAAAGGGCGAATCATTTGAGAGTGGCATCCCAAACATCCCTCAGCAATGTAGATGTCGCGGCCCTCAAGCTCCAACGGCGTATATGGCTGTACACTTTCGATTGTAGGTATATTCGAGCTTACAAGTACTGTGGGTACATATTCTACGATGCCACCAATAAGAACGGCAACGGTGGTAAGTATGGTAAACAGCGTTGGTTTAGACTCCAGCCAGCGGTGGAAAGTGCTTTCTTTACGTTCGGCAGACTGACGCACCAGTTCCGGAACTTCCGCTTTTTCATCGGCTATTAACCGACCGCTCTTCATGGTCATAAACAGGTTGAAAGATCCCACGATTACACCGGTAATGTACAAGCCACCACCAATGGTTCGGGCAATATACATTGGTATTAGGTGCGTAACAGTTTCCATAAAGTTGGGATACATAAGCGTACCTTCTGCGGTAAACTCTTTCCACATAAGCGACTGTATAACGCTACCCCAATAGATCGGGATTACGTAGATTACCATACCCATTGTGGCGGCCCAGAAATGGAAGTTCGCCATTTTTAAGCTGTATATCTTCGTACCGAAAATTCTGGGTACAATAAAGTAAAGCATCGCAAAAGTAAGGCCACCATTCCAGCCTAAAGCTGCAGTATGTACGTGGCTAATTACATAATCTGTGTAATGGGTGATGGCATTCACGCTTTTGAACGACATCATAGGCCCTTCGAAAGTAGCCATACCGTAAGCCGTTACACCAACAACCATAAACTTAAGAACCGGATCTTGCCTTACACGGTCCCAGGCCCCCCTAAGAGTAAACAGACCGTTAATCATACCTCCCCAAGAAGGCGCGATTAACATCACCGAAAATACGACCCCAAGCGATTGTGCCCAGCCGGGAAGTGCTGTATAGAGTAAATGGTGAGGACCTGCCCAAATATAGATAAAGATGAGCGCCCAGAAGTGGACAATAGAAAGCCGGTAAGAAAAAATAGGGCGGTTCGCTGCCTTGGGAATGAAATAGTACATAATTCCCAGGAAGGGAGTGGTAAGGAAAAAGGCAACCGCATTATGGCCATACCACCACTGTACAAGCGCATCCTGTACTCCCGCAAAAGCAGAGTAGCTTTTTAGCATATCAACCGGCAAAACCAGGTTGTTTACAATATGAAGAATAGCAACGGTTATAAACGTGGCGATATAAAACCAGATGGCAACATACATATGTTTAACCCTTCGGTTGTATATCGTCATCATCATATTAAGGCCGAAAATAACCCAAACAACCGCAATCGCAATGGCTATTGGCCATTCCAGTTCGGCGTATTCTTTGCTTTGTGTATAACCTAGCGGCAGGGTGAAAACAGCCGATACAATAATAGCCTGCCAGCCCCAGAAATTGAGCTTGCTAAGGGTATCACTCCACATCCGGCTCTTGCATAAGCGCTGCAGCGAATAGTAAATTCCAAGAAAAATAGCATTACCCGCAAAGGCAAAAACAACTGCATTGGTGTGAAGCGGACGCAGGCGGCCATAGGAAAGTTCTGGAATGAAACCCAGAAAGTTTGGCGCAAACAGCTTAATTGCAATAATTAAGCCTACCAGCATACCAATTATACCCCAAATTGCGGTCGCAATAGCAAAATTGCGGACAATCTTATTGTCGTAGTAAATGGTTTCAGTTGCCATGGTTAGTATTTATTTGTGGTTTTTTGAAGGAATACAAAATCATGTTATTACTCAGGTGCTTTTTTTGAATGTTTCTGTGAGCTGGAGGGCCCTTTTTTTGCCTCATTATTCTTTTTTGCTTCTTCGGTGCCATCATCATACAGCATACGTACCGATGGCGTGTACTTATCGTCGTACTGACCGTCTTTCATAGCCCATACAAAAGCCAGCAGAAAGCCGGTGGCCAGCAAAAGGCTAAATGCGATTAGCAGATACATTACACTCATGTCGTAAGTCCTTTTCGCCATGCAGCAATGTGCGTGGCACTGGTGGTAAATAAAATCACTGAAATAGAGCTCACAGGCATTATGATGGCACAAATCAATGGCGAAAGCGTACCAGTTACAGCATAGGAAAGACCTATGATGTTGTACAGTATGGAAATCGCAAAACTAATGTATATAATGGTGATACTGCTCTTTGCAAAGCTTAGCACACTCCCAATTTTTGAGAGCGAACCGGCATCCATTATGATATCGCTGGCGGGTGTAAAGCTACTGGTGTCTTCGGCCAGCGATACACCAACTGTACTGCTTTGAAGCGCACCGGCGTCGTTAAGGCCATCTCCCAGCATCATTACTTCGCGACCCGAATGCCGTAATTCTTGTATGAACTGAAGCTTGTCGTGAGGTGACTGCCTGAAAAGCAGCTGATCTGTATGTCCAAAAAAGCTACCTAAAACGTCTTTTTCACGGTCATTGTCGCCGGATAAAAGATAAATCTGGCCGCTTGTGCGTTTGTCCAGAGTCTGAATTAATTCTCCTACACCATCTCTGTAGTGGTTGTGAAGCCCGAAATAACCGAGCAGAAAGCCATCTACAGACACATACACTCTGGTAGCTCTTTCTGTATTTCCAGATGCCGCAACCCAGTTAGCAGATCCGGCCCGTACGGTATGCTCACCAAATTTGGCCTCAATTCCTTTGCCGGGCTCCTCTATATACGCATCGGGTTGTATCATTTTTTGCTCCTCAACGTATTCCGGATATTCTTTTTGAAGCCAGCGGTATACCGCTCTGCCAAGAGGGTGGGTATTCTCATGAAATGCAGAAATAATGAGTGCTAACTCAGCCTTATCTGCCTGTCTGCCGGAATAACTTACCTCGGTTGTTTCCCGATGGGTAAGGGTACCCGTTTTATCGAATACGACCGAATCGATTGCGGCTATCTGCTCGGTTACTTCGCTGTTTTTTAAATAAAAACGATTTTTACCCAAAATCTTGGTCGCCCATCCCAGCGTAAATGGCGCAGAAAGCGCAATAGCGCAGGGGCATGCTATAATGAGTACAGCAGTAAACGCATTTATAGCCAAACCGGGCTGCGTAGGAAGCCAGTATAGTGCCGCAAGTATCGCAATACCCAAAATGGCAGGAGAGAAGTAACGGCTGAAACGACCAGATGTAGAATAAAGACTTACCGGTTTCTCTTTTTTGAAGGCATCGCTGTTCCATAGCTGCGTAAGATAGCTTGTGGAAACGGCTTTAACGGTCTTAAACCGAACAGATGTTTTTACGTTTCGGCCTCCTGCATAAACCAAAGAGCCTTTTGAGATATGAACAGGCTCCGATTCTCCGGTAACAAAGCTGTAGTCGAGCCAGGCTTCATCGTCTAAAAGTATAGAGTCTGAGGGCAAAAGCTCTCCATTGCGAATTAAGATCTCATCGTTGGTTTCAATTCGAGTGGCAGCTACACTTTTCTCGGAATTGCCCTCGATGCGAATAACGGAAAGTGGAAAATAGGCCTTGAAATCTCTGTCGAAAGACAGGTTTTCGTAGGTTTTCTGCTGAAATAACCGACCCACCAGCAGAAAAAAGACCAGCATGGTGAAAGAATCCATATAACCTACACCATAGCCGGCCAGAATTTCGTACAGGCTACGGAAAAACATCGCCATAATTCCCATAGAAATAGCAATATCCATACTCCACTGTTTTTGGCGTATACTTGCTATTGCCGGCTTATAGAAATCCAGGCTACTGTACAGAAAAACCGGTAGAGCAAGTATAATGTTGAGTCCGCCAAAAAGCTTAAGGAACTGTGCGTCTATACCGTCCGGACCAGCCAGATATTCCGGAAGACTAAACAGCATGATGTTTCCAAAGGCAAAGCCTGCAATGCCAATTTTTAGCAACAAGGGTTTATTATTTTTCCCCTTACTTTTCTCGCTAATCTGATCCAGGTTTAAATCAGGTTCGTAGCCAATGCGTGCCAGTAATGCTGCTACTTCGCTTAGCTTAATGCTATTTGGGTTAAATTGTACGGAGGCTTCGCGGCGCTCAAAAAACACTTCTGTCTTCTGTATACCGCTATGCAGGCGTTGCAGGTTTTCGAGCAGATAAATGCATGAGCTGCAGTGTATCTGTGGTATACGCAGGGTGATGCGCGCCATGCTGGAATCGGCATAATCGAGCATTTTTTGCTGCAGTTCGGGATCGTCTAAGTGCTCGTAGGCAGATGCCGAAGCTGTTTTTTTCATCGCTATGCCGGGCCGCTCGCTTTCCAGCTCGTAATAGGCCGAAAGACCGCTTTCGTTGAGTAAACTATACACAGTTTCGCACCCGTCGCAGCAAAAATGCTGGTCTCCGCTGGTAATAATTTCATCACAAGGGTCTCCACAATGGGAGCACATCGTTTTTTGTAGTAGTTCAGCAGGCATGTTACTGTATCTGTTTACTTCCTTCAGTTCCGGTTTTTTCTGTCGAAATGCAGATCTTTATTACTCAGTATTTCTGAGAAATCATTGGCTAATTCCAGCAGCGAGGTATTTTCCAGCCATAACTGTATGTCGCCACGCTTTTGTCCCCACTGTTCATGAAAAGGGCAGGGCTCTATATGGCCGCAGCCGCTAATACCGAGAAAACAGGATTTAAAGAAGTCGTCTCCTTCTAATGCAGTTATAATTTCGTACAGACTTATATCTTTGGGATGGCGTGCCAGATAAACACCGCCATTGATCCCTCGCCGGGTGCCGATTATACCCGAAGGAATAAGCTTTGCTAAAAGTTGGCTCAAATAAGTTCCGGGACTGTTGAGCGGCTCAGCCAGCTTTGAGGCGGATATAGCCGTGCCTTCGTCTTGTTTACTTAAGACTATGAGCGCGGTTAATGTATATTGAGATCCAAGTGATAGAAATTGCATATAATCCTATATCTGATATTAATATTAGAATATAAGATATTTTTGAGAGCCTTAAAACAATATTCAGTATTTTTATTTAGATATTAGATTTTTCCTGCCGGCTTAATCGCACAGATTCTTTATCTCACGACCCCACATTATGTTAAAAGAGATCGTCCCAAAACTACCTTTTTGCCTGCCTGCCTGCCTTCTTTCTTTGTTAAAAAAATACACTATTCGCTCCTGAAGCCTCGTGGACGGGTGTTTTCTTTTGGATCAGACTTTGACTAACATACAGAATAGAGGTTTGCTCAAAGCTTTGGCTTTGAAAGCGGAAAATGCAAAACCAGGGGATTCTCAGCCTAGAATAATAGTAAATAAAGTATAGAAAAGAGGGGGGAACTCATTTCCAGCTAGTCTGCATAAGACAGACGAGCTTATGGTCTTCTTTGCGTAAAATCTCGTGGGAATAATTATTTTTGGTTTCTTTGACTTGCGAAATACTAATGAGCTCGTCTCCTTTAAAGCATTCTGCTTTAAATACTATGTCGAGTGAGTTTAAAGTGTATTTTTCAACGAAAGAATCGGGGATGGCCTCCAGGCCCCACTCCATATATCGTACGTTATTTACGTGGCCATTGAGGTCTAAGTCGTGCCTTCTTACCCAAATTGTGGCTTCGTTTGTATTGTCTTCATTCTGATGATCTAAGGGGAATAGCTTTGTATTTGCAAACGAGCACAAAGACGGACCAAAAGCTGTACTGATTTTTTTAACAACATCCGGAACTGCCACTACTCTTCTGCTGGAAAGGTCCAGAATTACCCATGCCGATGTTGCCGTAAGAAGCAAGTTACCGGCTTCATCCTCAGCTTTATAGTCACGAAATGCAAGTAAACGGTCGCTTCCCGATGGATAAGTTGTAATTTTGATGTTTTGCTCGTCTTGAGGCAGTTCATTAATCTGAATATAAAATCGCTGTAAAACCCAGGTTTGACCCGATTCATGTAAAGAGCGCACCGACCAACCTAATACGTTGGCATGTTTCCCGGCGGTATATTGAAGAATATTAAGTAAAGCAGAGGGCGTCATTTTTCCGCTTGAATCGGTTTCGAAGGTCTTTACGGTATGAGTAAATATAAAGGGTTGTACTACCATGGGAAATGTAATCGGCTCGTTGAATTTGTAAGGTCGATGGAAAACTTTTAAAATCGTTTTTTTGCCCGACATTTCCACTCATGAATAAAAAAAGACCTAAGCGGTGTGATGATTTTTATTTGATGAACTCATCTAAGACAACTGCGGTCTTTTCCTCCCGGTTTTCAGTCTTCTCATCCAGAGAATTAGGGCAAAATTAGTGAATGATTTGTGGTTTTGATTTGGTATGTGGTCGATTCTGTACTCTTGGTTTTATTTGAACTATCTACATTTTAACAAAAAAAGAAGCGCCTGCTTTACTGATGATGAGTAGGAAAAAGGGGGTGAATCTAAAAAAAGCTGATACTCAAAATCCGGAGCCGGGGTCGTACAGCTTAATCCACTCGATGGTACTCAACTGCTTTGTGGCGGGATGTCCCGGAGATTCAAGGTGAAAATCTACTTGGTTTAGTACTCTTCTGTATAGAAATAGGATGGCCGATTCTGCCAGCTTAAGACTGTGGGCCGGTATTTTCCTATAATACTGCAAATGTAGTAAATAAAGCCGGATTTCAGCTTCGGAGAGCTGTTTCGCGGATCTGCAGTAGTGAAACTTGCACAGTCCGGAAACCGCCTTTTGGTAAATACTTCTGGTTCGTGGATGATACCCTTCGCGCTTTAGCGCTTCTATGTATTTGGAAAGAAGTGTTTCGTTCATTTTTTGCAAAAGAGCAGCAAAAAAGCTAAACCTTACAGGAATTAGTCAAAAAACTTTTTCTATGTTCTGCCAGTGACAAAACAGCATAAAAAAAGAAAAGAGAATAATGAATCTAAAGCCCCGAGATATATAGTTTTCCTAATTTATTGTGGTTTTTTGGAATGCTTGCTGAAATTAAACACAATCCTGTAGCTGATTTTTAAATGGCTCCCTTACTCCCAAAACAAGAAAAGGTCTACCTGCACTTTGTGGACATATATGGTAATTCAAGCTTTCTTTGGAGTCGATTTGCTTCACAACGGCAATTGTTCACATTAAAGGAAGAAGCAAATAAATTACAGATCAAAAAGCGGTGAGCTGAGGTAGCGATCGCCCCTGTCGCAGGTTATACAAACAATTAGCCCTTCTTCCAGCTCAATGGCGAGTTTCATGGCGGCCTGAAGCGCACCGCCGCTGCTCATTCCTGCAAGTATGCCTTCCTCTTTAGCCATTCTGCGGGTCATTCGGGTAGCCTCAGACTCGCTCACATCAATAATTCGGTCTACTCGGGCGGGCTCATAAATTTCGGGCAAAAATTTTGGCGACCATCGTCGAATTCCGGGAATACTTGAGCCGTCTCTGGGCTGAGTCCCCACAATCTGCACCTCCGGATTCTGCTCTTTCAGATAGCGGGAAACGCCCATAATAGTGCCGGTTGTGCCCATCGAAGACACGAAATGGGTTATATTGCCGGCTGTGTCTTTCCAGATTTCGGGACCGGTTGTTTCGTAATGCATTCTCCAGTTATCGGCATTGCCAAATTGGTTTAGCAGTGTATACCCTTTTTCCTTTGCTGTTTTTTCCGCATAGGTTCTGGAGTACTCGATGGTGCCAGCAGCTGGGGTTAGCACTACTTTTGCTCCATAGGCCTTCATGGTAATTACCCGTTCGCGAGTAGAGTTCTCGGGCATCACTAAAATCAGGTTCAGCTTCATTAAACGGGCTATCATGGCGAGTGCTATTCCTGTATTGCCGCTCGTGGCCTCGATAAGCGTATCACCCGGCTTAACATCTTTACGTTCAAGCGCTCCTTTTATCATGCCGAGAGCCGCCCGGTCTTTGACGCTACCTCCCGGATTTTGACCCTCAAGTTTGCAGAAAATGCGAACATTTTCTTTTACTGGAATATTTTTTAATTCAACTAAAGGCGTATTGCCAATTAAATCTTCAAGATGCATAGGAATTCTTTAATTGATTTAGAAAGCCATTTCGCGTGCAGTTCTGTAGTTTCGGTAATAACCGAATCTACAGCATCCATTCTGGAGTTTACATGATTGAATGGTCTGTATAATAAATCTTTGAATGTGGAGGCACACTTTCGGTAACCCAAACATTTCCACCAATAACGGAGTGATCTCCTACGGTTGTTTTACCTCCTAAAATGGTTGCACCGGCGTAAATTACAACGTGATTGCCAATGTTGGGATGCCTTTTTTTGAGCGCATCTTGTTTACGTACGCTAAGCGCACCAAGTGTAACGCCCTGATATATCTTTACAAAATTGCCAATTTTCGTTGTTTCGCCAATTACAATTCCTGTACCGTGATCGATACAAAAGCTGCTGCCAATTACAGCACCCGGATGAATATCTATTCCTGTTTTACTGTGCGCATTAGAAGAGATTATTCTGGCGATGAGATGCAGATCTAAATCATGTAGCAGATGCGCAATCCGATAAGAAGCAATGGCATAAAAGCCAGGATAAGTACGAATTACTTCGGTGTGAGATCGGGCTGCAGGATCACCATTATACATGGCGTCCACATCTTTACAAAGCTGCTCGCGTATTCCGGGTAATGCATCGAATAGCGAATTACAGAGCTCTTTATCGGTCTCAGACTTTCGGTTTGGTCTTTTGGAAAGTATAAAAGAAAATTCCTTCGACAGGTCGCTTAAGTAGATTCGGAATGATTCTTTTTCGGTAAATCTTTCTGCACTTACCTCCGGGAAGAGCACCCCCAGCAGTTTGTTAAAGAATTCTGAAACCAGCACAGGAGACGGACATTGAGCAGCTTTTTGTTGCTCCTCAAAAAGGAAATCACTAAAAGTTTCGGAAAAGCCCAAGGTTATGTTGCTCTGCGGGTTATGTGTGATAACTTCTTTTTAGATGGAATTTATCGGAGAGTTGGTAAATTCAATGAGGCTTCGTCTCTGGTTCGAAGCCGAAGGCGAATGCTCGGGAAAAGTTAAATTCAGCGAACCGGGAATACCGTTTCGTGTGTTACGGGAATATCCGGGTTGAGACTTGCGCCTACCGAACAGTATTTTTCGACCGCAAGTTGTACGGCTCTTTTGGCTTTCTCTTGGTGAACTTCTCCGATTATTTCAAATGTAAGATGAATGGCGGTAAATGGTTTCACATCGCCTTCAGAGGCACGATCTGCTTTTGCCTTCACCAAGACATCTTCGAGAGACTGTCGCTGTTTTTTTAAAATAGAAACTACATCAAAAGCACTGCAAGCCGCCACGGATGTTAACAAAAGTTCCATAGGTCGCATACCTTTTTCCTCGCCCCCTATTTGGGCAGAGCCGTCTATTTGTACAGAGTTGCCATCGCTGTTGGTCCCTGTAAAATGAACATGCTCATTATTTCGTTTAAGCGTTATTTCCATGTGCTTGAATCCTATTTAAGTGTTCGTTTTTTTATAAAACCCCGACGTATCCGAGAGCGTTTAGCCAGTTAAAAAGAAGTGTTTCTATCCTTATCGGGAATGCGAATCAGGCAAATCTGTTTTGATTAGTTCACAGATAAGTTTCGCAAATTCTTTTTTACGGCTTTCTGCGGTTTCTTTAACTTCGCTATGATCAAGCTTTACCTGCGATACTCCGGTTGCCATGTTAGTAACGAGCGATATCCCGACAATATGGCGTATTCCCAATCGGGTGGCCTCGAGCATTTCGGGGGCAGTACTCATACCTACAACATCTGCACCCATGGAGCGGTATGCTCGCACTTCTGCTTTCGTTTCGTAGGTTGGACCTTTTACATAAAAGTAGGTTCCATGCTGCAGGGGGATACCTTGCATTGCGGCTAATTCAAGTATAAACGGTCTTAGATTATAGTTGTCGAAACGAGTGAGACTACGCGGATGTCCCTTAGAAGCAAAAGCATAGCCGGGCGACATAAAATCGTTAATAAGCATTAGATCACCCGTGTGAAGTCTTGTGCTAACACCTCCTGCCGCATTACTGATGAGTAGTTTATCTATGCTAAGGGCGTGGCAAATATGAACCAGAACCAGGGAGAGTTCCATGGAATGCCCTTCATACCCGTGAAACCGGCCGCCGAAAGCAATAACTTTTTTATTGTCTATTTTCCCGATATGTAGCATGCCGCTATGGCCTGCCACTGTAACTTCGGGCATACCTGGTATATTTCCGTAAGGTATGTCTGTACGTTTTACCAGTGCAGCCGCAAAATCACCGAGGCCGGAGCCTAATATAACGGCAGCATCAATTTCCCCCTTTTTCACCGAGTGCTGCTCTAAGTATGAAATTATACTCGAAATGTCTGGCTGCTGCTCTTTATCGCTTGAATTCCTGGATGTTTTCAATGGTATATCCCTTGTCTTTGTGATAATCTGTGAGTCTGAACATCGGGCAGATTGTGTCGTGATAGGCCATTAAAATAGCATTTTCTTCATAAGCGCGGGTAATTAGTCTGCTTCTTATTTGCATGCTTTTTTTCCCATCAAAGTCGTACTTGGCTGCATAGCTTCGGTTTACCGATCCGCGCGTACCCAACACATCTCCGGCCATTAGAAAAAGCTGATTGTCCAGCCGTATTTCAATGAGCCGGCTAAACTCGGTATGCCCGCCCATATGAAGACTTTTAATAAATGATGATGGTTCTCCTTCATCATCCATAAGTCTTAGGTCGGCTCTTGCTTCGAGGAAATCCAGAAACTCAGTGCGTGGACCATCTTCGTCAGAAATAGATTGCAATTTGGCCCATTCTTTGCCAGATGCCCATATTGCAGCGTCGGGGAAAGAGAGCTCCCAATAGCCATTTGAGCGGTGCGCAAGCCCCCCTATATGGTCGTAATGCAGATGGCTGCATACTACATCGGTGATATCAAGTTCAGAAAAGCCCAGATCTTCGAGATTTGAAAGCATAACCTCGTAGTGATTTTCTTCGCCGAAAGAACCAAGCCCGCAATCTATAAGAATAATCCGGCCTTCCGACTCGATCAAAAAAGGCCGCAAAGATAATTTCAGAGCTCCTTTAGCGGGTGGATCAGAATCCTTTATACGATTAAACTTTTTATCCAGACCTACCGAAAATGTACCCTCATGCAGGGCTATAACCCTGTGACTCATATTATATAATAAAATTGATGTGGTTCAATGCAATATTGTAAGACCATTTACACTGCGGTATACGGTCTACTTTTTGCCGGCAGGTTTTACTCCACGGGCAGTCTTCTTGTTTTCTTCAATTTTTGCAAGCTCTTCTTCATGTCTTTCGTAGGCAGAAATAATTTCACGAATAAGCTTATGGCGAACAACATCCCGCTGATCTAAATACACAAACTCGATACCTTCAATTCCTTTAAGTATTTTTTGGATTGAGATTAATCCCGATTCTTTAATTTTCGGGAGATCGGTTTGGGTAACATCACCTGTAATAATTGCTCTGGAATTGTAGCCTAGTCTGGTTAAAAACATTTTCATCTGCATACTTGTGGCGTTCTGCGCTTCATCCAGAATTACAAAAGCATTATTTAGCGTGCGACCCCTCATATAAGCGAGGGGGGCAATTTCAATAACGTTTTTGGTGAGGTTAAAGTCGAGGCGATCTGCGTCTATCATTTCCTCGAGAGAATCGTAAAGCGGCCGTAAATAGGGGTCTATTTTATCTTTCAAGCCCCCGGGCAGAAATCCCAGGCTTTCGCCCGCTTCAACTGCGGGGCGTACCAATACTATTTTTTTTACAGAGCGTTCTTTCAATGCTCTTACAGCAAGAGCCACAGAGGTATACGTTTTTCCGGTACCAGCGGGGCCAATAGCGAACACAATATCGGAGCGCATAGAGGCCTCAACAATATTTTTTTGATTTGGCGTTTTAGCCCGTACCAGCTCGCCCGAATGTGTGCGTACAATGCCATCATCCCCCAGCTGATTATCTGATCGTCCTTCGCTTATTTGCTCGCTTTTTCTCATATTAACCAGCGTATTCGCATCTTGTTCAGAAATTGCCTTATTTCTGGTTGCAAGCTTAATGAGCTGATTTATAATGTCGTTGATGTCTGAGAAGTCTGCAGCGCTTCCCTTAACACGAATTTGGTTTCCTCTTGCAGTAATTTTTGCATTAGGAAATGCGGCTTCTATGCGCTGTAGAATGCGATCTTCAACTCCAAAGACCAATACAGGATCTACATCACGAATAATAATGGTTTGTTCAATCAAAGTGGAAAACGAATGTTTAAGCTGTAATTAGTGAATTGGTTTTCTCAAATAAAGGTTCTGTTTTTCGGATGCTCTCTTCATCTGTTTGAATCTGGCGCATTTAAATTTTTAAAATGTCAGAAACTATTACTGTTAATCTGCCTAAAATTAAACGAGCAGGCAGATGGAGAATCTATTCCCGGGAATGTACATGTCTAATGTATAGTAAGGTAACAGACACTAAGGCAAACATCATTCCGGCATTACCCGCGGTTGCTGGCCCCTACCAGTGCTTTTCTGAATAAGGCATCGGTTTGCGATCTTATATCATCCGCTTTAAAAATGCTGCTTCCAGCCACAACAATGTCGGTACCTGTTTGTGTGATGGATTCGGTGTTGGAAAGGCCGGCACCACCATCAATTTCAATTAGAAAGTTAAGACCCATTTCCCTGCGCCATGTTACCAAACGCTCCACTTTTTGAAGAGCCGATGGTATAAAAGACTGACCGCCAAATCCGGGGTTTACGCTCATTATGCACACCAGATCGGTTTCAGGCAGCAGTTCTTCTATAGATGAAAGTGAAGTGCCGGGGTTAATGGCTATCCCGGTGTAACAACCGGCCTTGCGAATCGCCGATAGCGTGCGATGTGCGTGTATGTCGGCCTCGGCATGTATGGTAATTAAATTTGAGCCGGCTTTAGCAAAAGTTTCGATGTAGTCACCGGGTCTGGAAATCATTAAGTGGGTATCCAGAAATGCATCGGGCAAGGCACGGCGGGCGGCCTCAATAATAAGCGGACCAAAACTGATATTGGGTACAAAATGGCCATCCATTACATCGCAGTGTATCCAGCGGGCACCACCTTCGGTGCAAGCCAACAGCTGCTGCTCTAAACGGGTAAAGTCGGCAGCTAAAATGGAGGGTGCAATAGCTGGAAAGTCAAACAGTGAAGTAAGGGATGCTCTATTTTCTTGTGTCACGAGGGTTTGTTAACGTGCAAGGATTGAAATTGATAATGGAGTGTGTAAACACATTGTGTCTTCAAATGACACTTAAGTTTATTAGTACTAGAAAAAAACTTTGTTTTTGATTTTGCTGTAAAGCAAAGCCAGATTGTCCTAAAAAAATAAAGAATTAAAATTGGCACAAAGCTGGTTACGGCATTGGATCAGGGTCCTGAGCCGGTATTTCCAGCGTATCGGTATCAATGTCGGTAGAATCCGTTATTTCGGCTGCCCTTTCTATGGTTTCCTGTGTTCTGGCAAGTTCCGAAACAATGAGATCGATTCGTTCTCCTTCAAATAGAGAATCCGAATCTGATGGACTAAAGCTAAGAATAATGTTTGGGTCTGCACTTGTAGTGGGTTGAAATTCGATTGTGCCTACCCGAAGCCCGGATTGTCGTATTTCGCGCTGGGCGATAGCAAGTCTCTTTCCAATTATATCTGGTATGGCTACGCGATTCATGCCCAAGCCGTCGCTTACCACTAAATTTACGATTGTGCCTCTGCGCACCGTATTTCCGGCGGGTATGCTTTGTGCTAAAACACTGTTTTGGAAGCGGGACGACGCATACTCAATATTCCCCACTTCAAGCCCGTGGCTTACAAGCTGTATTTGCGCATTTCTGAGAGAAAGGTTTACAATGTCGGGAACAACGGCGGTTGGCGTTACCGAAGCATTAACGGTAAGGTAAATTTTGCGGTTCGGTTTTACAATAGAATTTCCATGCGGAGCCTGATCAAGCACATAGTTGGGTGGGAAAGCTTCGTTCGAGCGTCTGTCCATCACTTCATAGCGCAAACCATAGGTGCCAAGAAGTTTTTCGGCTTCTTCCAGAGATAGTTTAGTAACATCTGGTACCGTTATACCTTGGTTGTAATTTGTATACATTGGCATTAGTACACGATCAACAAGTAGCAGGGTTCCCGCTCCGATACTAATCGTGAGAAAAAGACCTATGTAAAGTCGTTTGTCTGTAAGTATTGCGATGATGCTTTTTAACATGTCACCGTTTAAAACTTAAATTGCTGTTTTGTTTAGGATTAACAAGTTTGCTAAAATTCGCTTGTCAGAGCCTTCTGTTACAAGCTGTGCCGTGTTACCCGGTTATACTCTCAAAAACCCAAAGCGCCTTCTGCAAACAAAACGGATTTCTCTAAAAACAAGTATTTATTATTACCTAAATTCCGCCGGATATGATGAGGGCCTTACATAACTAGCCAGCTTATCGTTTTAAGAAATTACCACGTATTGTTAAACATGAATCAAGCTATATAATTTATCGGGCACGTATTTCTTCGAATAGAATATACGAATTGACAAGCGGTTATCTGAATAGAGATCTGCATTTTTGATCTATATATTTATAGACTTCAGTATGTCTGATTTTAGGAAAATGCCCGAAAAAACAGTTCCCATTAATAAACATATGGTCCTGCAAACCGGTTCATAACCGTCTTTTATCCTGTAGCTTCGTTGCATTGCGCTACCGGCACTACATACGCCCAACTATTTCGCTATTGCAAGCTTCGAAGCCGATTTTTTTTAAAATTTTTGAATATCAGGATTTCGACAAATATTAAAAACGATAGGTAAACTGTAGAGATGGATTTCCCTCGGGACCAAGGCTGGCCTGCGTTTCAATTTGTCTGTGGTGTAACCGAAGCTTAGATACAAAATAGGCGTCAAATGCGCTGAAGAAGTGATTCGCAAGTATCAGTGTTACGAAATTTCTGGAATATCGTAACGCATCGTTAAATTCCTCCTCAAGCAAAGCGTGATATCGCCAGCTTGCGGGCATATCTCCAATCTGCCCGTCTATTATGGTGATGTCTCCATTCCAGTCGCGCCAGCCGGGTCCATATTGGAAATATTTGCTGGGTAGCTCATAATATTGCTGTGAGCCATAAGCGGGTACCACATGCGAAAAAGGGCGGTTGGTCGACCGGTAGATGGTAGCAAATTCAATATCATTAAGCTTTTGCAGATCAATCATAGCCCAGTCGATATCATTATTAAATCTGGGGCGCACAAATCCATTGTTCATGAGCTCTTCAAGACCGCGTTCGGTTAGCATGTCGCTAATGGAAATGTCGAGCTGCGAGTAGCGCACCAGGAAATTGGCATATTGAACCACGCTCCAGTGATCGTCGGCATAGCGGTTATATTTGTCCTGAAGCCGGTTACCTTTTCTGCGCTGATCGACAGCAAAGTATATGGCCGATATTTCAATTCCTGCAAATATGGCTGTTTTCCACCACTGT
This sequence comes from Balneolales bacterium, assembly GCA_022565805.1. Taxonomy (GTDB): domain Bacteria; phylum Bacteroidota; class Rhodothermia; order Balneolales; family Cyclonatronaceae; genus Cyclonatronum. The sequence continues at coordinate 604 of JAIULZ010000044.1, read as the reverse complement.
TCATTAGCGGCCTGTCCCAAACCCGGAAATATAGCCGAAGATAAAAATGCTAAACCGGGCGTTTCTGCAATAGTTCGCATAAACCGCGGCTGAGATGAAGCCCTCATCTCTTCGGGAAGCATTATCGATGCTAATTCGTGTCTGTTTAAGCCAATATTTTCTGCATAAAAACCATCATTTGCATCAGGCAGGAATTGTTCTGGCCGTAATGCTAGGTGATGACTTCCGTGCCCGAATGTTGTTTCTGAGCCGCTCATATCTCTGCTGTTCTCTGCCGGTAAATAGTCTGCCCAAATTGAGCGGCTACGGTTAAATTCACCGTTAATACCTTTTTCCGCCGTATTTAAGCTGTTCCATTCCGGGGCCTGATTTAAATTGGCCGGTTGCGTAGCCGATGCAATAACCGCTGTGCCGGAGTTTTGTGCATAGGCTGTATCCACACCAAAAGTCGTACTCAGGAGTACGCAAGAAGTAACGAACAGCGTGTTAAACATCATAAGAGCTTGCATAATCTGGAGGGTTAAGCGTACTTGGTTTCTTGCAATTCAATAAAAGAAGGCTTTGCAAAACCACTCTTTTGCCCGCCTTCTTCCTTGGAGCAAAA
>JAIULZ010000043.1 GCA_022565805.1 Balneolales bacterium | reverse complement strand
TGGTATAAATTGATTAATTTAAAAATGACTAACAAATCAAATCAAGCCAAATAATAACTTACCTAATATCCCTACTTTCGCAGTTCGAATAGAGGGATGAGCAAAAGTGATTTTAAACCTACAATTTAATAGCCTAAAATTTGTTTATGGGCGTTTTAATCAAGTGATATTATCACGTTGATGATTTTGGAGTGCTACCCTCGTCAAATTTGGTAATTTCAAGGGCATTCCAGCTCGGGTTTAAGCGAGGCTTGTTTTTATCCCAGGATTCCCCACTGCTTCGCCAAATCCTCCATCCTGTGTTACAAAATTTCGATCGTGCCTAACAGCACTTTTGTAATAGGGCATCTAAACGTAATGCCGGCATTTTAGATGCGCATTGAATTTGCGCTCCATGCTCCAAACTTTTGATACTTTGGTTTGGGCGTTTACAAATGATGGGTGATCCATTCGGACATGCCAGGAATTTAAATGCTAATCAACACTTTGGAAACTCCTTGCAATTACCAAAAGTCTGCCGGTCAGAAATTGGATGCTTTTATTTGTGTTGTTTTTAGCATTGATCGTGACCACTTAAGTCTGTCTTCTGACGTCTATATAGAAAATGAACCATTATCCTGCAAACTTTCCCGCCATGTTACTTGCTTTTAAGCTTTTCAGACTTTGCATTAACCGCTGGTTTTGATTAATCTCAGAAATCCTACTTTTAAATTTTCTACAAACTAAAATTTACTGTGAATTTACTTTGTAACAATATAGACAGCAATTTCTTATTTAATACCTTGCTGCCAAATAGACATTCCGGTTCACTTTTTTGTGTGATGATGTTCGCACTTCTGCTTTTTCCAAATGAATATGCCTCCGCGCAGCATGGGAATCATCATCACCAAGAACGGGATGCTGAGCAGTCTGCTCCTACAGAATTGCAGGAGCTTGAAGCGTTATACTGGCAGCGTTTGCATTCTTCCCGGCAGAATTTTGTACAGGCCGATGTAGATTTCATGACCGATATGATTGTGCATCATGCGCAGGCGCTAATTATGTCGCGCTTGTCTCCGGAAAACGGAGCATCTCCGGCTGTGCAGCGCTTATCGGCCCGCATCATTAATGCGCAGCAGGACGAAATCGCGCTGATGCAGCAATGGCTGCGCGACCGGGAACAAGCTGTGCCGCTCATCCATTTTGACGGACTTGATATGCATGTACGAATGGAAGAACCCTCGGCCGATACCAATGAACACGCTTCTGACCATCATTCTAGTCATGATAGCCATCATCAAAATCAGCAGCATGAAAGCGGGCACGAAATGCATCACCCTAACCACCACACACATCATCAAGACGGACATGGGCATGGACATGGGCACGGGCACAACCACGACGACATGCCCGGTATGCTCACGCAGGCGCAGTTGGAAGAGCTTGGTGCTGCCCGCGACAGTGAATTCGATCGCCTTTTCCTCACCTATATGATTGAGCATCACGAAGGTGCTGTTTACATGGTGAATGAGCTGTTCATGGCCGATGGCGCCGGCACCGACCTTGAATCGTATCGCCTTGCAGTAGATATTTACGCCGAGCAGGTTACTGAAATTGCTATGATGCGGAAAATGCTGGAAAGGATGGGCTTCGATGTGCCGGAACCTTTAAAAGAGTTGCAGGAGCAGCAACAACGTTTGAGAAGCGCACAGGCGAGTTCCGGGCACGAAAACCATCACCAAATGCAACGTGAAAATGAGTCTGAGCCAGAATCCGGAAACAGGCATGGGCATCACTCACATCATTAATTATCTATTGAACAATTTGCCTGATTCCAAAAGCCAGATTTTGCAAAATTGATCTTTTTCGGTTTTAGACCCACTTCTTTAGAAATCAATCCGTACTTCGGGCAATCAGGCTGTAGTTTTCTTAAATCAGCTCTTTTTAACAAAAAAATAAAAGGGTTATCCAAACCTTTGAATAATTCACATTTCAATAACTGACATTTTATGAAGCATCATTTTTCCACTTTTCGAAGCACTAGTTTTCTGTCGCTATTGCTTTTATCGCTAAGTAGTATGGGTTTACTCATTTCCTGCGCCGGTTCATCTGGCGATCAGAATGCAGGAGTTGCACCAGAACCACAGCTTATGCCGGTACATCAACTAAATGCCCCCTATCCCGACCCGCGCGTAGGTTTGGCGCCCGGCTTGTTTGATGCCGAAGAAACCATCTGGAATATGCGGCTGATTTCCACCAAGCCTTCGCCCCGCGATTTTATTGGCGCATTTAATACCGATCTTGCATTTAAAGACAATTATGCCATTCAAGGCAATTATAACGGAATTATTATTTGGGATATTAGTGATCCGGCGAATCCCGTATTGGTAAACGAAATTTTGTGTCCGGCTTCGCAGAGTGATGTTTCGGTATATGGGAACCTGCTTTTTGTGTCGGGTGAAGGTCTTGAAGGCCGGCTCGACTGTGGCACGGAAGGCGTTTCGGAGCGCGTGAGTGGTGATCGTTTGCGGGGCATCAGGATTTTTGATATTAGCGACGTTCGTAATCCGGAATATGTGGCCGATGTGCAAACTTGTAGGGGCTCACATACGCATTCTCTGCTGATTGATCCCAATGATGATGCGAATATTTATGTTTATGTATCGGGCTCAGCTCCTGTGCGTCCCGAAGAAGAATTGCCGGGCTGTTCGGCCGCTTTCCCCGATGAAGATCCCGATTCGGCATTATTCCGCATCGAGGTAATTAAGGTACCAGTGGCAAATCCTGAGCTGGCAGAAATAGTTTCCTCCCCGCGTATTTTTGAAGAGCTTGCGCCGCCTCCGGTTCATGGTCACGCTCCAACTGAACTTGCGCAAATTGAGGAAGCCCGGGCTGCGGGTGCATACATTGCCGAAATTAACGGACTCGAGCGCGTAATCCGCGGCGGCTGGCTCAACAGCTTTTTGAACGATATTGCCGAAGAAAACGGTAGGGAAACACCAACCGAAGCCGATAGTCTGCAGCTACGTGACGAACTACAGGATCGAATTGATGCCATGATGGCTGCACGCGGCCGAACGGGTCAGCACGGGCCGAATCAGTGCCACGACATCACGCTTTATCCTGAAGTTGGTCTTGCGGGTGGAGCATGCGAAGGCTACGGAATTCTGCTGGATATCACAGATCCCGTAAATCCGGTTAGGCTGGATGCGGTAGCCGATTCCAATTTCGCCTACTGGCATTCGGCCACCTTCAACAACGACGGCACCGTTGTGGTTTTCACCGACGAATGGGGCGGCGGTACGCAGGCCAAGTGCCGCGATACAGATCCTATGGAATGGGGCGCAAACGCTATTTTTACTATCGAAGATGGGAAAATGGTATTTCAAAGCTACTTCAAAATTCCGGCTCCGCAAACGCCTCAGGAAAACTGTGTGGCGCACAACGGCTCGCTTATTCCGGTACCCGGCCGCGATATTATGGTGCAGGGCTGGTATCAGGGCGGGGTGAATATCTTCGATTTCACCGATCCGGCGAATCCGGTTGAAATGGCTTTTCACGATCGGGGTCCCATTACCGATGAGCGGTTGATTGTTGCCGGAAGCTGGTCGATTTACTGGTATAACGGCCTGCTCATCAATTCTGAAATCGCCCGCGGTCTGGACATTTTTGAGATGATCCCAAGTGAGTTCATCACCCAAAACGAAATAGATGCGGCTAACACGGTTGAGCTGCGCTACTTCAATCCACAAGGGCAGCCAAAATTTGTTTGGCCGGCATCAAAGTCATTAATTCGCGCTTACCTTGATCAGCTTGAGCGCAACCGGGAGCTGGATATGCTCAGTATTACGGGCTTGCGTTCTGGTCTGAATCAAGCTGAGCAAATGAATGGCAGAGGTCAGCGCCGTGCTTTACTAAACCTGGCTACAGAAGCGGAGAGCCTGTCTACACGCTCTTCAAACGGGAACAAGGTTACTGAAATCGCTCGCATTTTACGCGAACTAGCAGGATAATGACTTATCTGCCAGGCTTCTGCTAGTGCTATTATAGTTATTGGTTAACAAACACAAAGCGGGACGGGGTAAATCTCCGTCCCGCTTTTTTTTGATACCATTTTTCTTTTACAGTACACACAAACATTTTCGGGCTTCAAATACAGAGTATTATTTTGAATTATTATTATTCAAAATGTTGAGCCCTCTCCGAAAAGTCAAATTTGAACCACGAGGTTACGAAGACTCGAAGTTTCACAAATGCAAGTAATTGTTTTTATGACATAAAATTTTACACTTGAAGACATAAGTTTCGAATTAAAGATTAATTGGAGTTGGCTCACATGTTTAATTTTTAGAGGGAATTATTGGGTACTGCTTCACAATTTTACTTATTTTTAATTAACCACTATCGCATTGGATTAATACACAACCGACTATATTTTAAAGCATCGGCCACACTTGAATACAATTCTTAAAACTGCTCAGTTAACTCTGCTTGCGGTACTTTTGCTGATTGCCCCAAAATCAGTAGAGGGAAAGATGTTTTCTGAAACGGTTAAAGCATCATTCTATACCGTAGAGGAATCTGCAGACATTTTGTACCAACAGGCCAAGGATGCGTTCAGACTATCCGATTTTTCGCAGGCCAGTAAATTAATAGATCGTGCAGAGCGACTATACAAAAATGCTGATGATACTGAAGGCATTGTTCTTGTACAGAACTTAAGGGCACGAATATTAATAGAGCAGGGTAAACGTTCTGAAGCTCAACAAATTTTAATAAAAGCAATTGAAAGCTCGCCTGAAAGTATTTATCGGGCAAAACTTCATAACACACTCAGTCGAACCTTCAATGTAAATACAGAGACGCAATCCGGGTTGGAAGAGTTGTATAAAGCTCTTGAATACACTTACAAGTTAACCGATACTGAAAAAAACCATCTTAGCGCAGAAATTTTTCAGCGACTGGCAACTTTGTTAAGCACAATTGGACGCACGGAAGAATCTTTCCAATATTTCGCCGAATCAATTCGCTTTGCAGAAAAAGCGAATGATCCACTCCAGCTTTCCACAATTTATAATAACCTTGGCGTGTCCTATAATCGATTTGGACAGCTCGATAATGCTCTTTTCCACCTACAACGCGCGCTGGAACTAGCCCTCGAAGAAAATGGGCTGGTAGAAGAGTATCGTGCACGCGTAAATCTTGGTAATACCTATGTTAATTTTGGACTTTTTGAAGCTGCTCTTGATCAATATAATCTAGCTTTAACTGCTTTTCAGATTCTTCAACCTGGTGCAGCGCCAATAATCATAATGCATAATCAAGGTCGAACCCTCGCTATGATGGAGCGTTATAACGAAGCCGAGGATTTGCTCAAACAATCACTTGCATTAAGTGAAGAACAAAATATTATGGAGGGAATTTATTATAATGCTAGTGAACTTGGCAAAATGTATGCTGTACAAAATGAAACCGGTAGGGCCCTGCCCTATTTTAAAAGGGCAGCTGAACTTGCAGAAAGTCTCAATAACTCCGAATTCAGGATTGAAACACTTAATGAGTTACACCATCTCTATGCACAAAAAGGCCAGTTTGAGGTTGCCTACGAAAAACTGCTAAGGTATTATGCTATTTCCGACAGCTTGAATAAAGTACAGTATACCAGAGAACTGGCTTTAGCCGAAAATTATATTGAGCTGTCGCGACAGCGCGAAATAAACAGCCTTCTTCAGCAACAGCAGCTCCAAAAGACACGACAACTTCGAACGCAATCGGTTTTAATGGTCGTTAGTTTACTTGCTTTGTTGTTTCTTGTATTGCTAATGATACAAATGAAGCGAAGTGTAGCTTCAAAGCAAATAATCATGGATGAGCTAGAGTCTCAAAAGCAAAAACTTGAAGAAGCGAATCAATCAAAAGACAAGCTTTTTGCAATCGTATCACATGATTTGCGAAATGCATTAGCATCTATGGAAGGTATACTAACTCTTCTAAGCGAAGATGAAATCTCGATGGAAGAATTCCGCCAACTAATTCCTGAAGTGGAAGCGATTGTTCAGGAAAACAGTCGTGTTATTATCGATTTGCTCACATGGGCTAAAGAGCAGCTTTCTGGCGTGAGGATGGATTTTATGAAAATAGATATTGCCGCAATAACCGGCGAAGTACTGCAATCACAAAAGTCGAAGGCAGCCAAGAAAAATATCATTGCCACAGCTAACTGGCCTAATCCTGAAATTCCCACGGTTTGGGCCGATTACAATGCACTTACTTTTATTCTGCGTAATCTTATCAGCAACTCCATAAAGTTTACAAACAACGGCGGGGAAATTACAGTAAGTGCCGAAAACCGGGAAGAAACGGTCCTAATTATAATCAGAGACACCGGAATCGGAATCGACGACGAGGTGAAAAAATATATTTTTACTGATGTAATCCGGTCCCGAAAAGGCACCGCCAACGAGCAAGGTACTGGCTTCGGCTTAAAGCTAAGCCGGGATTTTGCTGAACGCATGAACGGGAGCCTTCATTTTGAAAGCACCGAAAACAAAGGTACAACCTTCTATGTGGAGCTTCCAAAAGCAAAATAAAATTCGTTTTTAGAAAAATGAAGAATCTCGCCCAATAGTAGTATTGCGGACTTCGCCCCCCCTCATACTATTTATCCTATTCTGTAATTGCTTTTGTAAGGATGATTAAATAACTACTTAAGGTTATTTTACAGGAAGTACAGCTCAAAAAACTTTTCTATAATGCTGATATTTATTCGCATAGGTTAAATATGATAGATTTGTTTTTTGGATTAGATTTTGCATACAAAAAAACTACAGCCGACTTTTGATCTAAACTGGAACTAAGGGCTTGTTCCGAAGCGTCATATCCGCCTTAAGATAATTGCGATCTCCCCTTCCTTGCGCGCTTCCGGGGTCTTCCGCCAACTTATTAACCCGATGCTTGAATATGCCGATAATCACAGCCTTGCGGTCGTGCTCGAAACGTGAAAGCGCTGCATTATCTGATATACGAGAATATCTTTAATGGCATGTAGTTTTAATTGCTATGATGCGATTTTCTATTTCCTTTAAGGAAACAATAGAGAAAAAATCAGTATAGGAACTGTAAATCAACTTTTTCAAAGTCTGTAGCAAATGGAAAATCATCACCCGATTGAATCAAAATCCTCTTTTTTCAGCTGCTTTTCAAGAACTAAGGTTCTTTAGTATCATCTGATGTAGAGTGGTAGCTTTACAGTTTTCCATATAAATTTTTAATAAAAATAAAGGAAATGGATTCCTTCAATTCGTATTAACTGCAGGGATTTAACTCCCATTATTTAAGCAAATTGATGGATAACTTTATGAATTAAAAGGTAATTCTCTCGATAGCGGTATCATCCTTAGTAGCAACAAAAAAGACTTTATAAACTCAATGTTTACAAAGTCTTATAAATTAGCATTGTGGGTGGTAGCGGATTCGAACCGCTGACCTCTACGATGTCAACGTAGCGCTCTAACCAACTGAGCTAACCGCCCTAATCATTTTAATATAAAATCATTTATTGGCGAATTCAAGCAAAAGTTGGTTATTCTGTGTTCTCAACTTCTTCTTTTTCACTTTGGTTATTTTATTTTTTTAAGTCTCATAAAAACAACGGAGCGCCTGTCTGTTACAGACAGGCGCTCCGATTTGAAACTTAACTAATTCTAATCTAACCGGACTATTTCACCAGCATCATCTTCTTGGTTTGCACGAAACTGCCTGACTGCAGGCGGTAAATGTACATTCCACTTGAAAGTCGCGAAGCATCGAAGGTCACCGAATATTGACCAGCTGCTTCGGAGCCGTTCACCAGAGTTGCTACTCTCTGCCCCATCAAATTAAACACTTCCAAAGTTACTTGTCCGGGTTCGGGTAGCGCATATTCAATCACGGTTACAGGGTTAAACGGGTTTGGATAGTTTTGCTTAAGCGCAAACTCCCGCGGTAACTGCTGACTGCCATCACCCGTATTGCTGGAAATCAAGTTCAGCTCTATAACGCTGTCATCATCCATGATTCCAAGCACCGTAATTTCATCGCCGTCCATATTCCCGGATGGGCTTAAAAAGCCGGAAAGATATAAACCAATCATTTTATTAGATTCCATGCTGAAATCGGCATCGAAAGTTGCAAAAACTTCACCTGAGCTAAAGACAAGCTCAAAAGTATGTGCGTCCGGGCTAAGCAGAATGGGATTCATTGATTTCATACCGTAACCAAGCTGTTCAACAAGTGTTTCTGTACTACCCACGTGGTAAAGATCTACAGATGGCAGGTCTGTTACACCATGATACAAATACAGGCTTAGATCATCACTGCCAGCATGCTGTGGATACGCGAAAGTATTAATTACCAAAGCGGTTGACGCGCCATCTGGATTTGGCATAAAATCAGCTGAATCTAATACACCGCTTACAATCATCAGATAATTACCATCTTCTGTTAGCTCTAACATTTGAGTATAAGCAATTTCATCTGAGCCATGCTGTGCAAAACCTATTTCAGCTTCACCAGCAGGCACTTCAGCAATGTGCACAGAGCTTGGGAATGTAATTTCGCTCATAAACAGCTCCCCGTTTACGAATACATCAACTGAACCGAGCAAAGGATCTGCAGAATTATGTACCAGCTGTACTGAGGCAGGGAATGGCTCTACCTGATCGCCAGTTATTTCCACATCATCGAAAGACCAGTACCAATCCCAAGAACCTGTAAACTTCCACTTAAATCGCACCTGATCTTCACCGGCAAGTTCCGGAAAGCTTTGGCTAAAAGTACTTGGATTAGGGGTGGTTTCTGTCCATGATTCTACTGTTTCCCAGCTTTCACCGGCATCGATGCTATACGCAAAAGAAGCCTCAGAACTCTGAAACTGACGGAAGAAATGGGTGAAACTTACTTCGATATTTTCGTAGTTGCTTAAATCCAGAACCGGCGTAATCAGGTCTGAATCCTGTTGGTTACCACTTCCAAATGCATCACTATCGAGATAAGCGTAATTACCGCTTGTTCCGCTAACCCCCCGATCGCCAATAGTTCCTACTCTCCAAACCTGGCCATTCCCTACATTATCAACAACTTCCCAGCAGTCGGGAATTTCGGCTGCGAAATCGAAATCTTCTGTAAACGGAAGTCTGGTTGGCGCATTGCAATCAACTACCCGAAAATTTATTGTTCTACTATCGTTGTTGGGATTTTCATCTCCATCTGCGCTTATATTGGCTGTAAAAGTGTAATCGCCAGATGGGAGCATAAAACCATTAAAACTTACAACTTCGGTTTCTGCTGTTTCGAGATTACCAGTCCATTCGATACTCTGCGACGGACCATCATCTACGCTATAACTAACTGTTGCGCTTGTTAAAGGAAGAATGCCGCTGTTTCTGATAATAACTTCCGGAACAATTTCTGTATCCGGGCCATAAATTCCAGACGGTGAAATAATTGAAGAAATGGCGGCATCCACGTCTACAACCCCTGTTTGCGGATCAAAACCCGGCCAGCTTTCTACACCCAGCCCAGCCGGGTCTAACCATTCGCTAAGCCTCGTAGTAGGTGTACCGCCGCCGGTCCATGAAACACCCAGCTTACCATACCAGTCTTCGAGTGTATTGCCACAGGCAGCATATCCGCCGTGCAGCTGACCAATAATATTTCCGTTTCCATCAAAAAGTGCAGAACCGGAAGAACCGGGCTCTGTTGTGGTGCCATCTGCCCAGGTGCCAACTCTCCAGTGCGTTGTGCCGGATCCTGTAGCTCCCAAATAAGAGGAGGTAGTAACACCATCAAACAAGTAGCTGAATTTCTTGATATCGCCTCTTGGATGATGTACGCCAAAAATATAGCCATCAATAGAAGGATCCATTGTTCTGTTCCAGCCCGAAAAGTAGACATCATATTCTGCTGGTGGCTCTTGGTTAAGTTCCATCAGCCAGAAATCACTTGCAGCATTACGGGAAACATCAACTGCACCCGACAGAGCATCGTGCGATGGAGGCGATGATGGGTTTTGGCAGGTCTCACTTTGGTAATTAAACCAGAAAACAACCTGACCCGGGTTGGTGTAACAATGGTTGGCTGAAAGAAAATACGGTTTGCCATCGTTAGACGTATTATTGACAAGCTGACCGGAGCACCATGAGTTACCATTTACAACCATTCGTGCAGCCGAACGAACTTGCTCCTGCCAGTCGTCTGCTGCTTCGCAGGCAACATTGAGATTACAAGAACCAGAGGCCCCGAAAGACTTATCTACCTCGCCATATGCTCTGTACCCGTGGGTAACCCGGCTAATATTTAATTCGCCACGAAAGCTTGCGTCGTAAGGCTCAAAATACTCAACTACAATATTATCGCTAAAGACCAGCGTTGTGGCAAAAAAGCCGTCTTCCTGGTTATTTAAATGAGAAAATGCACCGATCAACTCTTTCTTATCTGCGCTATACACAAAAAGACGAGCGCCTTCGGGAAGCTCATACTTGTCGAAAAGCAAATTAAGCGAACGTGCACCAGGGCTTTCGATACCCACTCTCCACAACCTGAATTTACCCTCTTCTACTTCCCAAACACCTGAGTTATCAGGATTGATTTGCACATCCATATTATATCCAAATCGAAAGGGAGTTGCCGGCTGAAAATCCTGCAAACGATCTTCGGCACGAACGGCCGCTAAATCGAAAGACTGCATTTGAATAATTGGTACGTCTTTTTGAATTATTTTATCGTGTAGCTGAAAGCTGAGCGGTGTGCCCCCTTTATTTAGCTGGGCGTTTGCAAAATTGCCCATGCTCATAAGCAACATAAGGCTAAGGCTGCATATGAACATGCGCAACGTAAAGTAACTTCTGTACATTATAAAGATATTAGGTTTGGATTACGTATCAGCTTAATACTTATACAACTATACTAAGTATTTGCTAACAAAAGAAAGGCAGAGTTGTAATTTGCAATTCATAATACCGGAGCATTCAGATTTGGTGCTTTTTATCCAAAACTGTCCTGATATTACAATGTTTAAGCTGAATGATTGACAAGTATAGTATGTTTAAAAGTCGGCGATTATTTTATGCATGATTTAGGATTTAGCTTTAGTTTTCACCCTTAAACTTCTATAAATTTCTGAAATAAAAAAACACCCGCTTCAAAGAAAGCTTGTGTTATTAAGGATTCCATAACTACTAAGTAGAAGGTTTACTACGAGAAAACAAAAATCACCGAATATGCCATTTACTTAGCAAACGGAATGATTTCGTTAACCTTATAAATGTTCTGTACTCTTAAACAGAATTTATATAAAACCGGATTCTCCAAAGCTTCGGAGTGAGTAATTTTATTTCTTATCCCAAAAGAGAAGATGGCAAATAAAAGTAGCTTTGTAATATCCTTCTGAAAATATATCAGTGATTAAAGCCTAAAATGCAGGCTTATAAAATGTTCGCCGAAATTTAGTACTTTAACAAAATAATAGATTTTTACCCAGCATCAAAAAAAGCTAAAAATCTCAGATTCGACTAATTAATAGAAGGCGCTAAGAATTCTTCCATTTTGTTGGTAAACGACGCCGGAGCTAAAATATAACCGTAGTCTTCTACGGTTAGCGGTCTATAATTCTATTTTTGCTCCAAAGAAGATGGCGGGTAAAAGAGTGGTTTTGCAAAGCCTCAAATTATTAAGCAGATCAGTTTACTCTAAAACAGATTCGATATTTGTTTTATACACTTAAAATGAGGACATAAGGCTCTGCGGTTTCAAAGTCTTTTGGATCTACTGCTATTTGATAAGGCCCTGCTCAATTTATTTTTGTGGTTATCACATCATTTTCCTGCATTTATTAAAAAGCTAAAATCAATTCGGGCAATGTGACATTTAATAAAAGCGGCTCTGAATAAAACCGGTTTTTATTCCGCATTTTTTTCCAAGCTACCTTTAGTGACAGCAAGTTTGCATTACTGCAAAAAGTAGTTAAAGTCTTTTTAATAGCGACTCCTTTTTTTAAAATGACAGAATGTTTAGCGAAATTCATATTCAAAAAAAAGATTCGGCATTCCGTAACAAGCCAATCTTATTCACAGAAATCAGATCATAAAAACACGAAGGTTAGCCACTTTTACCAGCAAAAACTTCCCTGAAACAGATTGTTTTGGCAAACTGTGGCATCCCGAAAATTAAACCTATTACATGTATACAGATTTAAAAAATATTTTAGAAGACGAGTTAGCATCCATCAAAAAAGATGGATTATATAAAGAGGAGCGCGTTATTACTTCCCCTCAGGGTGCCGAAATACAAACCACCAAAATGGACAGCGTTCTCAATTTCTGTGCAAATAACTACCTTGGATTATCTTCACACCCGGATGTGATTAAAGCCGCAAAACAAAGCATCGATGATTATGGTTATGGCTTGTCTTCGGTTCGGTTTATTTGCGGAACACAAAGTCTGCATAAAGATCTCGAGAAAAAAATCGCGGAATTCCTGGGCATGGAAGACACTATTCTCTATGCAGCCGCATTCGATGCAAACGGAGGACTTTTTGAGCCCCTTTTCGGTCCCGAAGACGCCATTATATCAGATCAGCTAAATCATGCTTCAATTATTGATGGAATTCGCCTGTGCAAAGCGCGTCGCTATCGCTACAAGCACAACGACATGAACGATCTGGAAGAAAAGCTTAAGGAAGCATCCGACGCAAGGCTGCGAATTATTGCAACCGACGGCGTTTTTTCTATGGACGGAACCATCGCCCAATTAGATAAAATCTGCGACTTAGCCGATAAATATAACGCCTTAGTAATGAGTGATGAATGCCATTCTACCGGTTTTGTTGGAAAAACCGGTAGGGGCGTACACGAATACCGTAATGTTATGGGGCGGGTAGATATCATAACAGGTACCCTAGGGAAAGCACTTGGCGGTGCATTAGGTGGCTTCACATCAGCTCATAAAGAAATTATAGATCTTCTAAGACAGCGCTCTCGTCCATATCTTTTCTCGAATACTTTGGCCCCTTCTATCGCAGGCGCATCTCTCAAAGTTCTTGAACTACTCAGCGAAACAACCCAACTTCGCGATAAACTCGAAGATAATACGCTGTATTTCAGAACCAACATGGCCAAAGCTGGCTTCGATATAAAGCCGGGCGAGCATGCAATTGTGCCAATTATGCTCTATGATGCCAATATAGCCCAAAATTTTGCAGCCGAACTGTTAAAAAAAGGTATTTATGTTATCGGCTTTTACTATCCTGTTGTACCAAAAGGAGAAGCCCGCATTCGTGTACAAATTTCCGCCGTGCATGAAAAAGAACATCTCGATAAAGCGATAGCTGCATTTACTGAAACCGGTAAAGAACTCGGCGTTCTAAAATAGCACGCTATCAGTGTACTTTTTTCTGCTATTTTAGCTTAGGGTGAATTAACTTCTACTCCTAAAAGTTTAATTCACCCTGTTTATGCAGGCGATAGTATGATCAAAATATTTAATTCGATTCGACTTAATTCTCAAACCATACAAAATGGGTAAAATCTTATTTACCGGAGCCGCAGGTCAGCTCGGAGCTGAACTGATAGCGGAACTTCGGCACAGGCATGGCGTTGATTCCGTTCTTGCCACAGACATACGAGCAGCAGAAGGCATCCTGAAAGAAGGGCCTTTTGAGCTCCTGGACGTTACCGATGAAGAAGCCATTCGCGCAATTATAAAGAAGCACGATATCAGCCAGATTTATCACCTTGCAGCATTGTTGTCTGCAAAGGCAGAAAAAGATATTCCGTTATCACGCAAACTCAACATTGGAAGTCTGCATCACGTACTAAATGCTGCCAGAGACCTAAACATAGAAAGAGTATTCTGGCCCAGTTCGATTGCAGTATTCGGTCCGGACGCAATATCCAACGGTACTCCCCAAAACAGCCCGTGTAATCCAACTACAGTTTACGGCATTAATAAACTTACCGGAGAGCAGTGGTGTGCTTATTACCACAGAGTATTTGGAGTTGATGTACGCAGCCTGCGCTACCCCGGCTTAATTGGTTATAAAACATTACCAGGCGGCGGCACAACAGATTATGCGGTAGACATATATCACAAAGCCCTTGCAGGTGAACCATTTAGCTGCTTTCTGCAGGCCGACACCATGCTTCCAATGATGTATATGGAAGATGCTATAAATGCGACTTTAAAACTGATGGATGCCGAACCTGAAAAACTCAGCATTCGAACCAGCTATAACGTAGCCGGCATGAGCTTCAATCCCGCTCAAATTTCTGATTCCATCAGGAAGCACATACCCGATTTTTCCATCACTTACGAACCAGATTATCGCCAAAATATCGCTGATTCCTGGCCAAACAGCATAGACGACAGTACAGCAAGAGCAGATTGGGGCTGGAAACCATCGTACAACCTTACGGCTATGACCAAAGATATACTGGAAAAACTTCCCGGTTACTTTCCGGTGTTATCAGAAAACTTATAACGTCATATACGGATGTACATCAGCACATTTCATATTTTTGCCCAAACTCAAGCATAAACTTTGGTGATATTATTTCTCAGTTGTGATGGGTTTATTGACCTTAGTGTGCCTACTGAGCAGGTTGTACGCTCTGAGGTTTAGAAATTCATGAATGTATGCGAAGCCCGAATCAAGCTGAAGCATGATTCGGGATGGCGGATTTTTGCACAGAAACCTTCTGATGGTATTTCGGCAAAGACAGCATAGAGAAGTTTATTTGTTATCGATTTAGGATGTTTTTACTCCTCGATTTTTTGTAGCGCTACGGAGTTCATGCAGTAGCGAAGGCCGGTTGGAGCAGGACCATCGGGGAAAACATGACCTAAGTGTGCATCGCATACGTTACAGAGGGTTTCAACTCTTACCATTCCAAAACTACGGTCAACGACATATTTAATGGCATTTTCTGCGGCGGGTGTTGTAAAGCTTGGCCATCCGGTACCGGATTCAAATTTTGTGTCTCCCGAGAAGAGTACGCTACCACAGCATCTGCACGCATAGGTTCCGGGCTCAAACGATTCGCAATATTCTCCGGTGAATGGTCTTTCTGTACCGTGTTTTCTTGTTACCCGAAATGTGCTATCATCGAGAATTTGCTTCCACTCCTCTTCTGTTTTTTCTACTCTTTTGGGTGGTTTAAGGTTGCCTTTGTCAGCAAAATCAAGTACTTGTTTCCAGTTAATCATAGATAAATTATTCGTAAAGGGTTATTAACCAAACAGCATAGAATTATATCGCCGTTCAAATATTTAGAAATTAGTACTCTGCCTATGATGATTTCAAAGACACCATTTATGAATCTATTTTAAAGAAAAAAAAGCCGCTGGAAAACAGATCCAGCGGCTTTTTACAATACATCATTTCTTTGATGATTCTGACTGTAAAAAAATATAATCCTGCTCAGATTATTATACTACCTGCAAAAATAATCCTAAACGAGATATAAAAAGTAGCCCAACCCAATTAAACCTATCGCCCAGCAATACCATGCGAAGTAGAATATACCCTTAGACTTAAATAAAATGATTAGATATTTAAGCGCATAATAACCTGATAACAGAGCTGTAAAAAAGCCGATAATAAGTGGTAAAAGCATTCCTTCCGGTAACCCAGTAACCTGCAATTTAAGCAGATCGACCAGAGTTGCACCAGCCACAACAGGTATCATCATTATAAAAGTAAAGTTTGCAATATCTTCCCGCTTTATGCCCAGAAAAACGGCCATCGAAATCGTCGCACCAGAACGACTTATACCTGGCAAAAGAGCGAAAGCTTGTGCGATACCCACAATAAATGTGTTTTTAAGGGTGAGACCTTTTGTGCCCTCATCAAAAAACTTTGTGGCATATAACATAGTACCTGTTACCAAAAACATCGTAGAAATACCAATTGGGTTTGCAAATACAGTCTCAACCTGATCCCGAATAGTAAAACCAGCCACAGCGGCAGGTATCATCGATATTAGAATGAATGTATTAAACCTCAACTCGTAATCGTTATCCCAGTTTTTGAAACCAGCTATAGGCTGCTTTAAAATTCTGAATACCGAAAATACGAGTTTAGTGAGACGCTCTCTAAAGTATATAAATATGCTGAATAGCGTCCCAAAGTGTACAATTAGGTCGAAAAGCAGGTCGGTATCCAAATCTTGACCAAGAAAAAAAGCAGCAAGTCTTAAATGACCTGAACTTGAAATTGGCAGAAACTCGGTAACTCCCTGAACGAGTCCTAACAGAAAAGCCTCAATTAAACTCATAATAATTTATTAGATACATGTCGTATTTTTGCACAATTTATACTCTGTTTCCGAACTTATTAAACTCACTACTTTAAATTAAGGTAGTGCCCGGTTGTGTATAAAAACTGTTTCATCCTGTAATCATGTACAAACCTGCATTTGCTTCAAATAACGAATTCTTCTTACTAGCCAGAAGATAGAGTATTGAAACAAGCAGGTATGTACATAAATGTGAGTATGCTGCAATCTTCATTTAGCAAATAAAATGCAGCTATAGTTTCACTTTATGTCAGAATGGAAAGTCGTCGTCGTCTTGAACGGGAAGATCTGTATCTGAAGGGAATGGCGGGCTATTAAAATCCTGCGAATCGCGACCGCCGGCTTGTTCGCCAGCCGACTGAGGCTCAATTTTCCAAGCTTTAACATCGGTATACCATTTACCGTTGTATTCTCTCGATTCGACATCGAAAAAGATTTTTAACTGCTGACCCTGATTCAGGCTTTGCAGCATATTTGCTTTATCTCCCCACATTGTAAAGCAAACTTTCTTAGGGTAATCGCCGGGTATTTCAACTATAAAATCCTGCTTGGACCATGGACCATTTTTTCCGTTTCCGGAAATAGCAGGAAGAACTTTTTGAAGGGTTGCGTTAATTTCTAATGACATTAAAATGTATTTCTATTTCGTTACTAACTGATTTGTTTAGCTTTGCCTCTGCGCCGGTTTTATCTGTTCAGACATACCGCTACAGGGAAAATAAAATTCAATCAAGAGAAAGGGTACAGTTTGTATGCCTGTATCCTGACTGCTAAATTTTGCCTAAAATACGACGGCCTGCGCGATTTTTCGAATTAAATCACACAGGCCGGGGAATATCTTTAATTTTAACTGATTAGAGCTGAAAACAAGCTGATTTAGCACAATTCTAAAGCTACCGTTCATCCCTCGGGACAATGGCATCGGGGTTTGAGACAAAAGTTCGGGCCATTGCTTCGAACTGATACAAAAACCTGCGCTGATCCCAGCGAGGCGAAAACTGACCGTACTCCATCATAAAGAGCCGATTATTTTCATGGTCGTACATAGTATAATTTATGAATGGGCCGCCCATCAAATCGTTTTCCATTCGCCATAATCCACGGGATTCGTAGGCTTCCATTCCATTAATTTCCAGAAATCGCTGTTCATAAGGGCGATCAAAATCTGTTCTTACGAACTTTCCTTCAGATCCGCCTCTCATATATTGTCTGTTAATTTTTTCTCGCTTATTAGTAATCCAGTCGCGATCTATGGAGTCAAAATCATCAAAATCGTCTTCCCACCAAACCCAAATCCATCGATCATTATCAGGAAGGAATCTACGGAATGTCATCATTCCCAGAGTATCTACTCCAATACGATAGTCATGCTGCAGTCGAAACGACCATCCATATTCCTGAAGAATTTCTCTGGATAAATTTACTTGCTCTGCTCTTCGATAAACATAGGCTTTCCAGCGGTCGAGCTCAACACTATGCAGCTCCGCTATTAATCTTCGTTCATTTCTGCGTATCAGGCTCGCGAGCTCTTCATCTGTAGCAGCGCTCAGCATAATCACAAATTGATTTCTGGACCATACATTTCTGGCGGTGTAGCTAAAAGAGTTCCCGTTTCGAATATTTTGTCTCGCTTCCTCAGATAGTAAAGAGCGCAGTAGTGCACCGGCGTTTGTATCCTCATCTATTACTGCAGCAATTATTACATTCCTGTGCCCATGTATAATTTCCAGGTCACGATTTGTGCGAACATCACGGAAAACCAAATCATAGCGGGATTCAGGTCTTGGCATTGTTAAAATAGGGGCACCGTATGTTTGCCGTAATGCAAGTGCAGTCTCAGAGTTAACAGCCGTTGAATCCATTACAACAAGTACTTCGCTGTATCCTCCACGGGCTTCTTGTCTGTAGTCACCTTCACATGCAGAAACCAGTAAAGAAAAGGCAAGTATGAGTAATAGCAAAAAAGACCTGATATACTTGAAAATCATGCTTTTGAAATTTAATTATAAGGATTGACGCAAAGCTATTCGGCTAAAGACTTCAGTGGGCATGTGGATTACCTATTCTTTCTAACACATCACGAAAATTTTATTCTTTGCCTAAAACCAAGGATTTTGCTTCGTTTCGTTAAATTATAGATCTAAAATGTGTCGATACTAAATTTGAATTAAGCAACTGTAAAGTACCATAAACTCGTAAAGTATGAAAGGTTTGAACGCTCGAATATGGTCGTATCGCAAACGAATAATTGATTGATTGCTTATTAAGAACGATTAATCAGCCGGGCGAATTGTATAATTCAAACTCCGAATTAACTAAACTATTGCCAAATCATACAGTAGATGTATACTATTAAATATTTCAACTAATTTACTCTTTCAATAAAATAATCGATTTCCAAATCACAACCCATTTTACCAAAAAACCCGGTTAACAGTTAAACGTTTACCGGGCTTTTTTATAAAATTATCGCAAAAGTCAAATTTTGAGAAGCATTTTACTTTTGTCTTATTAGATTCCACAAGCCCTAATTAAAACGCAGGCCATGAAAAAATTTGGCAAATATAACGTTCGACAAAGCTCTAGTTCAAATATTTACAAACAATCGGGTTTAGTTTCCGTGTTTTAAACGGTGAACAAACTTGAAGTGTGCGTCTTTCCAGTCGTTGGGATTTTTATCTCGTTCATCTCTTATGTTATTTATAAGAGCGCTGCCAACTACAAAGCCACGTGCTCTTTCTGAAATACGCACAGCATCTTCGTAAGAGCTTATGCCAAACCCTATTAGAACCGGATTCTGAGTAATATGCTCATTAATACGGTCGATAAACCGCTCAACAGAACTGCTTACTTCAGCTGCCGTGCGGGCACCGGTAACTCCTGTAACCGAAACACAATACACGAAACCACCAGACTTTTTATCAACCAGCCGCATTCTTTCATCGGTACTATTTGGAGCTACCAGATAAATAAGCGGCAATTTATTGTTTTGTGATGCAATTTGTATGAGACCACTTTCCTCTACGGGAACATCAGGCAAAATTAATCCGTCTACCCCGGCAGTGGCAGCATTTTCAAAAAAGCGGTCGATACCGTAGTATAATAATGGGTTTATGTAACCCATTAAAATGATAGGGATCTGCGTGTGTTTGCGAACTTCAGCCACCATCGCAAAAA
This sequence comes from Balneolales bacterium, assembly GCA_022565805.1. Lineage (GTDB taxonomy): Bacteria > Bacteroidota > Rhodothermia > Balneolales > Cyclonatronaceae > Cyclonatronum. Next base: position 8,992 of record JAIULZ010000043.1, on the reverse strand, counting down.
TGTCGTCCATCATTAAGCCATTGCTAAGAGCTACCTCCGATGAGTACTGTATAGTTGGCCCATCTGCCAAGGGATCAGAAAATGGCATACCCAGCTCAATTATGTCGGCACCATTTTTTTCGTAACCTAAAATCAGGTCAACGGTATCTTCGATCGTAGGAAAACCTGCAGTAATAAATAAATTCATTACCTTTTTAAAACCGGCAGCCTCAAAAACTTTTAACAGGCGCGGACTAATATATGTCGCTTCGGTATTTTCTATAGCTGTTTGCATTATCCTGATTTCTGTTAGGATCCGTAAAAATATTCTGAAATAGTACCCATATCCTTATCTCCGCGTCCGGAACAGTTTAGTACTACGATTTCGTCTTTAGACAGGCTTGGCATAAGTTTCTCTAGCCATGCAATAGCATGCGCCGTTTCTATAGCAGGGATTATGCCCTCCATCTCCGAGCATCGTTTAACGGCAGCCATGGCATCTTTATCCGAAACAGGATAATATTTTACTCTGCCGGTATCAAACAAGTGCGCATGTTCGGGTCCTACGCCGGGATAGTCTAAACCAGCGCTAATGGAATGAGCTAATGCAATTTGGCCTTGAGGTGTTTGTAACAAATAGCTGAGCGAACCATGTAGCACACCCGGCTTACCTTTAGCGAAAGTTGCCGCCGTCTTGCCGGTTGTTTCTCCTTCACCTGCGGCTTCCAGACCTATTAGCTTTACGTTTTTATCGTTTATAAAGCGATAGAAAATACCAATTGCGTTTGAACCTCCTCCCACACAGGCTAAAACATAATCGGGAAGCCGACCTTCGATCTCAAGGCACTGAGATTCGGTCTCGAGCCCTATTACATCATGAAAATCCCGAACCATCATTGGGTAAGGATGAGGACCTACTGCAGAACCAATAATATAAAAAGTGTCTTCTACATTGGTAACCCAGTCTCGAATAGCTTCGTTAGTGGCATCCTTTAGCGTTCTTGATCCGCTCGTTACACCGCGAACTTCTGCGCCGAGTAGCTTCATCCGGTCAACATTTAGTTTTTGTCTACGCATATCTTCTTCGCCCATATATACGACGCATTCGAGCCCGAATCGCGCGCAAACGGTGGCTGTAGCAACACCATGTTGGCCGGCCCCTGTTTCTGCGATAATTCTTTTCTTGCCCATTCTCTTGGCAAGCATTACCTGCCCTATAGTGTTATTTATTTTGTGGGCGCCGGTATGGCAAAGATCTTCTCGCTTAAAATAAATTTTACCTGTTCCATAGTGTTCTGTTAAGCGGGAAGCCAACGTTAATGGAGTAGGACGACCAACATATTCTTTTAAATGATGAAATCGTTCTTTGTTGAAATCCGGATCGGTTTTAACCACATTGTACTCCGATTCGAGCTGATCCAGTGCAGGAATGAGGATTTCCGGAACAAATTTGCCACCGAAACTACCGAAATACCCTCTTGTATCGGGAAAAGAGTACTTTAGGTCTTCGCTAACATTAACTCCGTTTTTTTCGGGTGTTAAGATATTTGTATTTGAATTTGCCAAAATTACACGTTTTTGATTAAATGTGTTCAGTTCTTACGACAACGGATGAAAGACAGAAACAATTAGATTATTAATTTTTTTTAAAAAATGAGACTAAAATTAATCAAGATGCTTAAAGGGTTCAAATCTTAGTGAATCAAAAAAAATCAACTATTTTTTTCAAACTGAAAAAGCCAATTATCCTCACTACTTGGTAAGATTTGGTTTTGAGGGTCTTCAATTATGCGTTTTTCATGAACATATACCTCATGAGCTTTGTATAAATCTAACATATTGGCTCTCTAAAGTTGTACAGCGATTCACTTTCTCAGCATAACTAAAATTTTTCACAGATTTCATCTGATTCGCTCATCTTTACTCATAACTCCAAACAAATTTAGATTTGAAGCTCACAAAATAGGTTTTATTTTGAACCTGCATGTTACTTAATACAAAAAAATTATTTTCCAAAAATGATTAAGTGGGCAATTTAATAAAGGTCTTTATAACAACACACGTTCCTTTAAATATCGTATTTTTGAATTAAAAACCCACATTTCTACTTATAATCAACGAGTTGAACATCAATTATAATGCAAAGATATATACCGCATGACATTACCGTTTTTGCCAGTTTACAGGAACTTCGTATAAAATGGGCAGATAATCATATCAGCATTTATAAATACGGCGGATTAAGGAATAATTGCCCCTGCGTATTCTGCCAGGGAGGGCACGGCGCAATGGGGAAACCAATGGATCCAATAAAATATTTAGCTGATACACCGGATAGACTAAAGCTTAATAAAGTGAAACCATCAGGAAACTATGCACTACATTTGTTTTGGAGCGACGGACATTCAACAGGTATCTACCGCTGGGAGTATTTACGCGACGGATGCCCGGTAGAGGCAGGAATCATACCTTTTTATGAACCTGAAGACAAAGAAAACCATACTGGATAGCTTAACGATGTTTACAAATTAAAAAGCCGATGCAAAAAACATCGGCTTTTAAAAGATTAGGATCTCAGGATAAAATAAAACGGGATGGTTACTTAGATTATCATTACTCAATCTGCTAAACACCAACGCTATTCAGTTCTAAAAGAGCCTTACCAATTTTCTGCAAAGAATGGCGAATTGTGTTTTCATCTCTTGCATAGCAAATCCGAAAAAAACCAGGTTCCTCGGCATGAAAAGACTGCCCCGGAGTAAGATTTACCCTTGCATTGTCGAAAATATGGTTATAAAGCGCCATTTCGTCTTCAAAAGTACTGGCATTTAGCCATTTTCTAAGATCGAGCAAGGCAAAGAACCCGGCATCTACGGATACCTGAGGCATACCGTTTTCTTTCAAATGCTGATTTAATAATTGACTTGCCCGCAGCAGTTTCTGCTTATTTGTACTTTGCAGGTGCTGAACAAACTCATTGTCGCGCACGATATTTTCGAGTGTGGCTTGGGTTGCATTAGAAACAGGCATAAAGTAGCACAGCTCCTTAACCGCTTTTATCACAGAATCATCACTGGAATAAAGCATACCCGTTTTAAAGCCCGATAGCGCAAAATCTTTGGCAAAACCATATACCCAGTGAATATTTACCCCCTTCTTCTGGGCAATTTCCAAAAGAGAAATATATGGATTTTCTCCAAAAACAGACTTCGCGTAAAGTTCATCTGCAACCAGTTGCACCTTATGCTCGAGGGCGAAATCTACCAGCATTTCAAGAGTTTCGCGGGAGTAAGTGCGTCCGAGTGGGTTATTTGGGTTAGTAATAAGCAAGGCACGAACCTTAATTTGCCTTTTACCTGCCATAAGCATGGCTTGTTGCAAGACATCTCGGGTTAGTTCAAAGTTTTTATCGGCAGAAGTATAAGCAGGCAGCGGCTCCGCATTAATTCTGGTTTTAAGGTCATGGTCAAATCCGGCATAATAAGGTGCCGGAATAACAACACCATCTCCTGGCTCGCAAAGCACATAGAAAAGCATATCCAAGATCGCTGAACTACCTGAAGCTACGGCAATGTTTTCCGGATTAAGAGAAACGCCTGTTATTTCTTGGGCATACAGGGCGAGCGCTTCTCTGAAAGAAGCCATTCCATGTAGCTCTGCATAGTGGGTATGCATTTCCTCAAGCTGTTCTTTGCCAGGGTTTAACTTATATTTCAGTTCTTCGAACAGAAGGTGATTTTCGGCGGTACCAAGATTTATGTAGCCGGCTGGATTAGTTTCCGGATGCCACGGATTTTCAGCACATTTAAAATGGGCTTTTACCAGCGGCTGAAATCCTTCTATTAGTTTTTTACCGCGTTTTGATATATAAACGGCCATAAGATTTTACTTAGTGAATAGTGCACCGGGATTACTCCCCAAACCAAGAGAGGCATCAATTACAGCGCCTCTCATAGATACCGCTTCGGGCCTGCATAGCCAGCGAATTATTACAGCAATTTCCGACGGCTCAATTAACCGCTGACCAGGAAGTCGGTTAATTAGATTCTTCCGATCATCAGCTGAGAGATGATCTAGCGTCGAAGCTCCGAACATGGGCGTTTCTACCGCCCCCGGGCAAACTGCGAATACATTTACAGGGTCAAAAGAAAACTCTGCAGCAAGCTGTCTTGTCATAAACGCAACAGCGGATTTACTCATACCATCTGCTGTAGTAAAATTAGGGAATTGAGTGATTCCGCCGCCAACAGAGCTCACGTTCACAATAGTACCGGAACGTTCTTTCATGGCAGGCAATACTTTACGAATGAGCCATAATGGAGAAACAGCATTTACCTGCATAAGTAATCGATCCTGCTCATACTCATCTGTAGTTATCTTCTTTACTGTAGCTGTACCCAGACCCGCATTATTAATTAGAATATCAACAGGGGCTGTAATTTGATTAAAGAGCTCATCAAGACTTTTCTTGTCTGCTGCATCCCAAAAAAAAGCTTCCGGTTTTATAGTATTAGGCTGTTGTGGTTCTGCAGATAATTCATCAATGAGTTCATTAGCAGCTTTTTGGCCGCTTCTATACGTAAAGCTAACTTTGAACCCATCTTTATAGAATATGCGAACTAGTTCTAGACCTATTCCGCTGGAACCGCCGGTAATTAATACATGCTTCATAAAAAATTAATTAGCTAAGATGTAACTACACATTTAAAAGGAAATGTAGACCTTTAATATTGCGTAATTTTCTATTCATATGTGTGTATGTGCGCGGAATATCTCTGTACTAACTCTTGCTGAAAAGGTATACTTGTTCGTTTAAATTATTTCGAAAAAATAACCTCAGGCTCTCAAATCAAAGTTTCCTTAGAATTTATTGGAATAAATTGTTTTGTAAATGATAAATGTACAGGGATTAACCAGTATTGAAGATACTTTTTGATCTGCTCTAAACTTTTGATTATCGATCTAAAGCAATTGCAGAATCTGTGAATTAAATTTATTTGTGGTTGATTTTTGGGATAAATACGAAATGAAGTATATATATACAATATATGTGTGATAAATTTTATATGCTAGTGACTCATCAAATAAAAATAAATTTTACTGCCACGATAACCGAGCTTCGCGAAAACTTAATCTACAGACCAAGCTCAGAGTCGTCTCCAAAACGAATCATATTTTTCAGCAAACCTCTCAGGTCACCATGTTTGGTGTAGTAATCTTCTTGTGATCTCTTGATAACTTCGAAAGCCTCATCCTGATCGTAAGTGTGAGTAATTTCGCAGGTAACTTTTTTCTGATCACCCGGAATCTGCTTGTAAGTTAGGAAATAGTGTCTTAGGCGGTCAACTACAATCTGTGGTACATCATTTATGCTTCTGTAGTTACCATATACAAGATCGCCTTTCATGACAGCTATAATTTTATCGTCTGCCTCGTTGCCGTCTATCATTCTGAAACCACCAATTGGGCGGCATTGTACAAGAATATTACCATGTGTTATCTGTTTTTCAGATAGGATGCAAATATCTAACGGGTCGCCATCACCCTCGACTTCAAGATTGGTTTTTTGATTACAGAATTCGGCAATTTGGTCCCCGCAATAGGTCTGCGGAATAAAACCATACAGAGCCGGGCATACATTAGAAAACCGCTGCGGACGATCTACCTTTAGAAAACCTGTGTCTTTATCAACCTCGTACTTAATTGTATCCGTAGGTACAATCTCAATGAAAGAAGTAACAATTTCTGGTGCATCGTCGCCTATCGGAACACCGTGCCACGGATGCGATTTTAGCATCAGGCCCAGTAGTTTCCATAATTTTTCGGATGAATCAAAACTCATAGCAAATTGGGGGATTAGTCGGTGATTTAAATAAAATTGAATTCGGGTATTTAGTAAACAAAAAAAATAATTCTCAGAATAGTATTTGTGTCTGATTGTCTAAAATAATAATGACTGTAGCCTTTTGCAATTTTAGCCATTTTAAATACGCTAATTTTAGGCGAGGCAAACTGTGTTTTTATTCTATTTACTCATTTTATAGACTTTGCTTGTCTATACCATTTTTTTAAAAATTGATTTTCAGACTAGTCGAAAGAGCCTTGAAATTAAAAATTATTTGGGGAATATCTCTTTTTTTCATCTTAAACTGATCATTATATGATTTGGAGTACTAATTTCGGCGTATACGCTTATGAATGAGATTTTTTAAGTGATGATTTCATGCAACAACCCCAATTTATTGATACAGCTTTTAAAGTCTAATTAACTGATGCGAACTTAGATACTGAAATGGGTCATCACCAATTTCTTTCTCCAAATTCTGTATCATACTTAGCCCGTTTCTGCTCAATAAGCTTATCCATGCCAGCGACCTCTCTTGGAGCTGCTGTTCAGGAAAAAGCATTCGCTGAATAACCGAGAGACGCTCGATACCTACTGTCTCCTTCTTTTTTTCGGCTCTGAAAACCTTTTTCCTCAACGAATCGACTTCATTCAACATTCGCTTGCTCGTACTCGCTACAGATATTTTAACAGATTCATCATAATCCTCAAAAAGCTCAGGACGGCTTTCAAATGCCTTTAGTATATCTTCTTCAATTTGAGCAAGACCTTCTAACTTTTGTCCGAAAGATCTGTTTTGTAGCCAGCTTTTATGCAGTAAACTCTCTTGTTTGGCATAATCCGAAAAGGAAAACGAAAAGTTATCCATTTTATGCCCTATAGACTCTTCAACTACGGTGGCACTTAATCGAGGAAGTATTAAGGGGAAAACTAGCTTGAGTTTTTGAAATGCTGACTTTATCTGCGCATGATATGCAATTTCTGCTGCTCCGCCAAAGTATGCCAGATTTGGCAACAAAAATTGCTGAAGCATGGGACGTAAAAAAACATTAGGCGAGAGCTTATGCCAGGCATTATGCTCATCCAGGAAATTAATGAACTCATTGTTATCCAATACTCTGTTGCCGCCAAAGACAGGAGAGCTCCAATTCCCATCTTCGAATTCAAGTTTCACTCGGCCTAAATTATCGTCACTGTAAAACAGAAGAGAATCACCGGTATAGGCCTGTTGGTGGTAAATTTGATCAAGTTTTTGGGACTGATCTTTAATTTTGCCCACTAATGTGCTATGATTTCTTATTACTTGTTCAAAAAAAGGACGAGAACATAACTTCATTTCTTCATTTACGGTCGTTAACACCACAAGACCATCATCCTTAAACAGGTGGAGTAACATTCCACAAAATGCATTTATCCATTTTTCTCCTGCTTTCCAGAAATCCAGTAAACCACAAACTTCGCATCCTTCTATGCCGGCTTTTTTACAGGCGGAGATCAAGTTCTTAATCTGCTCCGGAATAATTACAGAGCCCATTGGAGGCTTTATTTTTTCGTTTGGGGAGTCTAATTCAACCCTTATCAGCTCTTTATAAGGGTTGATTAAGGTTGTAAAAGAAACTTCATCAAAATCGTGATCTTCATCTGCAACCCAAAAAACGGGTATAACTTTTAGTCCCAGCTTTTCTCTGCAGTAACGGGATACAGATATAAGAGTAACAATTTTATTTAGTGTAAAAAGAGGCCCCCCAAGCAACCCAGCCTGCTGCCCTGCCACAATTGTGAAGGTATTTTTATTTCTGAGTTGAGAAATAGAGTCCAAGGTTTCTGCAGATGCGCCGAAATCTTTATTAATTTTAAAAATGGCATCGCTAACTTCATTAGGATTGGCTTTAAAAATACCAGATTGCTTTAGTCTGTTAGACTGTGCACCCCATGAAGACATAACGAATGGGTTTAATCCGGAATAGTAATCCTTAAAATCTATGCGTTGCCCAACATAGTCTAAAAAAAGCTTTGATCCCCCTAGCTCTTCATAAGAAACAGAATGAAGCTGCACTCTTAACCCTTAATTTTGGCTATCTGATCCCGAATTTGAGCAGCTTTCTCATAATCCTCGTTTTTGATAGCAGATTCTAATTTAGCTTCCAATTCCTTTAATTGATCTGCAGGTTGTTTAACAGATGCGGTTGCAGGTTTCTTCTCTGCCTGAGGACTGCTACGTTCTGATGCAGCAAACTTAGGGCTATCCGAATCCTGATTATCATCCGACTCAATGCCTGCTTCATTAAGAACTTTAACAGAGCTAAATATTGGCGCCTGAAATCGAATCGCAAGAGCAATAGCATCACTTGGACGTGCATCTTGTTCTATCTCACGACCATTAGCATCGTATACAACTGTTGCGAAAAAAGTACCATCTCTAAGATCACTTATTAGAATATGCTTTACGAATGAATCAAAACTTTGAATAATGTTTCTGAGCAGATCGTGCGTCATTGGCCTTGGTGGTTTTATATGCTCTAACTCGAGAGCAATCGCCTGAGCTTCAAAAGTACCAATAATTATAGGAAGACGCCTGTTACCATCCGTTTCGCTCAATATTAAGGCATAAGCACCACCGCTGCTCGGACTCGTAGAAAGTCCTAATATGTCCATCTGAATTTTATCCACAAATATTTTTTTTAATGTAGCTTCTTTTTACGAACTATATGTTAGCTATTAGTCTTTTCAACAAAATGAGTGTGTAAATACGTTTCAATAATTACAAATAAGGTTTTCAATAGGCCGACTGCATGTTGTACTGTGTCACCAAGAACCTACAAGGCTTTTCCAATCGCGAAATCCGTTATAATTTAAAAGACAAACTTAATGTTGTTCGATGCTTGTCGATGTAAATAAATTTAAATAACTCTTAATAACAGATTGTAATTTGGTTAGCAACACAGTTTAAACCGTTTGTGAGTTCAATAGTCTTTTAAACATCAAAATGTCTTTTTCAAGTGGTCATAAGGTGAATTCTTAATACTCATACGTATTAGATTGCTGGCTTTCAAAGTTTTCTTATTCCAAATCAATTTAAAAGCAAGATCCCTTATCAGCAAAAATTTCTTCACATATTAGAAGGCTTTGAAAAACCTTCTATTTTGTTCGTATTCGACGCCGGAGCAA
>JAIULZ010000042.1 GCA_022565805.1 Balneolales bacterium | reverse complement strand
ATTTTTGCTCCGGCGTCGAATACGAACAAAATAGAAGGTTTTTCAAAGCCTTCTTATAGTTAATGGACGCTTCAGAACTTTTTATTCTAATTGATCGTGCTGAATCTAGCTCCATTCAACTAAAAAGGATATTACAAATGCTACACAGCTGACGTCAGAAATGGTTGCTTTTCTCAACTCGAGAGGAGGAGTAATTCTTATTGGAGTCTCTGATGATAAAGAGATCATGGGTCTTTCTGAAGCTGATATTGGAAGTACTAATCAGCTTATTTCAAATTCAATTGAACAGAATGTTCGACCTCATGTAACACCTATCACAGAAGTAGTAAAACTTATAAAGCTGTAAGTTTTGGTCTTGCAAATAGATGAAGGTTTAAGTAATCCTTACTCCACTAATGAAGGTACATATTGAGCTAAAAAAAGCTCAGACAAAATCGGGTAATTCCTGAATTTCAAATCTCTTTTGGTATAGAATTACTTCAATCAGAAGCCAAAATGCCTACCGAAAAGACGAAGTAGTCTGGAACAAGTAACACCCAATGTTAATATGCCGATGCAGAAAAAGATATTATTCTATTGGAAATAAAAGTATATTCAGTTCCAATTTAGAAATCTACGTACTTTGATAGCTGCAAAATATTTCCTGTCCCGGAATTTTAGCTTCCAGTTCTTTTTTGCAAGGCTATGGACGGTTAAACATTTTTATTTGTGGATAGTGGTGCATCCACCGGCTTAGAAAATCTTCTTTAACCCATACAGAACGGCTAAATAAATAATGTATATAAGCTAATTATACTGCACTTAGTATGCGCTATAAACAGCTTTGCATAATAAGATTGCGCTTTTTCGCTTTAAAAATAAACTTTGCTTACGTGTTAATTACTTTTGAAGGCATCGATGGATGCGGAAAAACTACTCAAATTAAGATGCTTCAGCAGCGTCTTGTTAAAGAAAAACTTCCGGTCGAAGTGTTGCGCGAACCGGGCGGAACTGATTTGTCTGAAATGATTCGCTCTATTTTGCTAAATCCGGATGTGCATATGAGTCCCGTTACCGAACTGATGCTGTTTTCTGCCGCACGATCCGAACTTGTTTCTGCCAGAGTGCTGCCGCTTCTAAAAGAAAGAGTGGTCGTAATTCTGGATCGATTTTACGATTCTACCGTTGCGTATCAAGGTTTTGGCAGAGGAAGCCTGCCAATCAGCGAGATCAATAAGCTGAATGAAATTGCGGGTCATCAGCTTGAGCCCGATATCACTTTTTTTATTGATGTGGATGTAGACCTTGCCCTCAATCGTCGCGCCTCTTCAGGCCGTGGACCCGATCGTATTGAAATTGCGGGTCAGGCTTTTTATGAGCGCGTACGCGATGGATTTACCTACCTTGCTTCGCAAAAAGAGCGCTTTGTAAGAATTGATGGCGCACAGTCTATCGATAAAATTCATCAGCAGGTTTGGATGAAAGTGTCATCCATGATCTGGCAATAAATAAAATCAGTCTCGGCTTTATCCTCATTCCCCACGCATAAGCTGACCGCTAAGCAGTAGAAGCGTCATTTCCTGCTGTTTTTGGGCATATACGGTTTCGTTTAATTGCTGTCTGGTATTTAGCACATTAATTTGTGCCTCACGTAGCTCTACCGACGTAATCTGCCCCGACAAAATGGCTTCTTCGGCAGTTTCGAATTGAAGCTCTGCAGCGGTGGTGTTTAGCCTGTTAATTTCTGTTTGCCGGCCAAGAGTTACAAAACGGGAATAGGCATTCAGCAGATCCTTTTCTATTTCCATAGCCGTTCTGCGCACATTTTCTTCTCTGCCTTTTCGCGCCAATGCTGCATTTTGCATATTTCTGCTACGCACACCGCCATCGTAAATCGGGTACGAAAGCGTAACTCCTGCCCGAAATCCGGTGTCTTCTAAAAACCGGAGCTGACCAGCATCATTATTTTGGCGCATATAACCATAGCCCACATTGGCCTGCAGGGTAGGAAAGAATCCCGCCGCAGCCAGTCTTTGCTGTAAACCGGCAAGATCTGTTTCCTCTCTTGCGATTTGGATGAGTGGATTTTCCTGTAAAGCACTCTGTAATAACTCTTCGGCGCTCAGGTTTTCACTAACAGTAAAGCGGTCGTCCAGGGTGATGTTATCTGAGTCGTAGCCGGCTCCCAGCAAAAATAGCAGTTCTCTTCGGGCCTGATCCCGGGCATTTTCGGCTTCCGTAAGCCGCACCGCATCGGAGTTTAAATTCACCTCGGCCGTAAGCTGATCCAGCCGGGTTGCCAGACCGTATTCTCGCGCCTGCTCGGTCTGCTGCACGCGCCTTTCCGATAGCTCCAGATTTTCTCTAACGACTTCCAGCTGTGCTTCGGCCAGCAGTAAATCAAAATAAGCGGCAGAAACTTCGAGCAGAGTTTGCTCAATTATAAAACGAGCTCCTATTTGGGTGATGCGATCCAGGTTTTGAAGCTCTCTGTATCTGTATCGCCCGCGGAAACCATCAAATAAAGTATAGCTCAGATTCAGATTTGCCATGAAATTTGTGGATTCTGCTCCGGTGACGGAAATTCGCTGCGGACCCCCACCATTTTCACCATCACCATTTCCATTTCCATTAAACTGATTGAGCTCCAGCTCTACGTTAGAGCTGCTGAATTCTGCCGAGCCGCTTAGTGATAGCTCCGGTAGCTGACCCGCGTTGCCCCGAAAAACGGTGTTGGCGCTTCTTTCCAGCTCCAGACGCTCTATGCGAATGGTGTGATTAAAGCGGAGCGCCCGCTCAAAAGCTTCCTCAAGCGTAAGGGAGGCGGGCAGTGCTTCTGCGTCTGAATTTGTTTGCTGCTGTGCCACGCTTTCGGCGCTCATCACCAGAAACAAAGAGCAAAATACAAATGCCTGCATAGCAGGAAATACTTTCGATTTCAATCCTTTTAAAATGGGATTTTGAAACATGGGAAGTCGTTTTTTTCTGATCATTATTTTTGCTCCGCTTCTAATAGCGCAATGCGGTTCATTTCCCGTCGCGCGGTTTCAACTTCTTCTCTGCTAAGCAAACGCCGGCTGATAAGCGAGCCCACGCTGCGCTTAACCGTGTTGGAAGCCACAATAAGGCAGGGAAGCAGCGCCAGCGTGAGGAAAGTACCGAACAGCAGTCCGTAAAAAACGGCAACTCCGGTTGGTTTCAGAAACTGAGCACCAATGGAGGTTCCCAAAAGCAGGGGCGTTAGACCGGCCGCCGTAGTTATAGCGGTGAGCATAATGGGCTTGAAGCGCGACAAAGAGGCCGAATAAATTGATCTCACAAAAGAATGACCATTTTTTAACTGCTCATTAAAACTACTGAGTAGTACAAAAATATTGTTGATGAGAATTCCAATGAGGGCGATGATGCCGAGCATAGAAAAAATACTGAGCGGAATACCGCTGATTACATGACCCCAGCTAACGCCAATAATGGCGAAGGGCAGCACGAGCACCGAAACTACGGTTTGGGATACCGATCTGCCGTTGAGCAGAATCATAAACAGCATAACCAGCAGAACAATCGGTCCTGCTCTCGCCGCAGAGCGTGCAGTATCTGCCGATTGCCGCGCCTGACCCTCGAAAGTGTATTCCACAAATGGGAATTCTTCCCTGAGCTCAGGCAGAATACGCGACTGAATCATCCCGATTACTGCCGGCACCGGAATATCGAGGGAAGCAACGTCGGCCTCAACGCTTATTTCGCGCCGCCCGTCGCGACGGTTTATCGTTACTACAGTTTCTGTTTCACGAAGTCGCGCCAAGTCTTTTAGCATGTATCGGTTGCCGTCGGGCCCGTTGATGCGCATCCGCTCCAGATTAAAGGCCGAAGATCGTGTTTCTCTGTCGTACCGCAACCACACTTTTACTTCTTCGTCGCCCCTCTGCAGACTTTGCACTTCGGTACCGAAAAAGCCTTCCCGCACCTGAGCGGTTATCATTTCGAGGGTGAAACCCAGCTGTACAGCAGCAGGGAGCAGGTCGATAACAAGCTCCCGCTGACCAATTTCGTCGTTATCGATTACATCGGTAATTGTTTTTTCGGCCGCTAATTTTGCAGCCAGCCGGTTCTTAACTTCGCGCAATTCGTCTAAATCGTCGTAGCGATGAATCATGGATATGGATATGGGCTTACCGAAAGCATCGGCGGTTCCGAAAGAAATATTTTCGGCTTCGGGCACATCGCCGGCCTCGTCGCGAATCATACCGGCAATTTCAAAGGCCAGAAAATCGCGTTCTTCGGGTTTGGTGAGCGTAATCTGCAGACTGCCCGTATTGGTTCCGGGACCCACGATGCGCTGTATATACAGTATGGGCGAATTTCCGTTGGCCTGCTCGGTAAGGCGCTCATCAACTCTTCGGGCGGCCTCTTCCAGCTCAATCAGGATTTCTTCGGTAACCTCGTCGCTTGTACCCGCAGGTAGCCTGAGGCTAACCGAAGCCTGATCGAATTCTATATTCGGGAAAAACGTAGTTTGTATAATTCCGCCCCGGAAACCGCCGATTGTAATAATAAACAGCGCGATTACGGTTGCAATAACTACAAACGGATAGCGAAGGCCAAATCGAAGCGAAGGAGCATAAAAGCCTTTTAATATTTTCCGGAAAATGCGGTCGAAAAAAGCTTCGAGCCGATTGGGTTTGCTGCCTTTGCGAAGTGATTTTGAGTTTGCGATAAGGGCCGGAAGCAGAAAGAAACCACAGAGCAGAGCCACAATATTAGAAGCAATTACCACAAAAGAAATATCCGAAAAGAATTCCCCGAGGCGTCCGTCCAGAAAGAAGAAAAAAGAGAAGGCGGCAACGGTTGTGGTAAAAGACAGAATAAGCGGTTCGACCAGCTCCATCGTGCCGTCTATGGCGGCGTTAATCGAATCCTTGCCTTTTTCGAACTGCTGATAAATATTTTCGCTTACCACCACGCCGTAATCTACCAGAATACCGAGAACCAGAATTACGCCGAACATCGAAAGCTGATTAATGGTAATGCCCCATATACCGGCAAAAATAATCATGCCCAGCAGTGCGGCCGGTATTTGCAGTGAAACCCAGAGCGCAAGACGGAAATTCAGGAAAATACCCAGCACAATTACAACGAGAAGCGCGCCCTGCCAGGCATTATCAGCTAAAATCTGGATTCGCTCTTCAAGGGCATCGGCCTGATCTGAAATTACGATCAGCTTTAAATCTTCTCTGCCCTCGTTAAACTCCTTAACATAATTCCTCAAAAACCCAACGGTTTCCAGAATATCTTCGTCCCATGTATTTTCAACCTTAATTTCAACACCCCGGGAGCCGTTCAGGAAGCGACGCTCGGGCATTTCCGCAAATTGATTACGAAGCTCGGCTATATCGCCCAGCCGCACGACGGCGCCATCGGGAGTGGTTCGAACCACAATGCCTGCCATATCCTGCGCAAAATAATTTCGGGCATCGGCCTTAATTTGTATTTCTTCGCGTCCGGTTTTAATCGTGCCGCCAAAAAGTTCTACGTTTTCACCGCGAATGGCGCGGGTTACATCCGCAAAGGTTAAATCGTAGGCCAGCAGGGTTTCTTCCCGAATGGCTATTTCAATTTCCTCTTCGGGATAGCCGGAAATCGTCACTTTCGAAATGGAAGGATGATTCAGCAGATCATTTTCTATGCCCCGGGCCACGTCTTTAATTACCGTTAGAGGCTGATCTCCACTAACGGCAAGTACCATAGCGTCGGTAAGCACTTCAACTTTGTACACCACAGGATCGTCCATCAAATCCGGAAAAGTAGTGATTTGATCGACCGCGTTTTTAACATCCACAAGCACCTGATCCGGATCGGCGTTTTCGAGTAGCTCTATTTGTATGGAGCCTCTGTTGTTTTTAGATTCGGAAGTAAAGCGCTCGATGCCGCTAACTCCCTTCAGGTTTTCTTCGATTTTAGAAATTGCGGCTTCTTCAACTTCTTCGGGGGATGCGCCCGTGTAAAAAATGTCTACATTAATAAAGTCGATAGACTCTTTCGGAAAAAACGAGTACCTGAGATTGCTGAATACCAAAGAGCCCATAACCACCAAAAGCAGCAGGGTGAAAATGGAAACACTTTTGTATCGAATAAAATAGCCAAGCAGAGATTTCATGGAAAGTGTAGCAAATAATTAGAAAAAAGAAAATGGATGGTGACCAGTGCCAATCCAAAAATGTTGTAATTCGTGCTGATTACGCTACTCTGCCGGACGAACTCTTGATCCCGCAAGCATGCTCATTCCGGCCCGTAAATCGATTACTTTATCGTTGGGCTCGATTCCGCGAACCCAAACCGACTGCTGCGAAAACAGAACCGGCTCAACGCTGCGATGTACGGCCGTTTCGTCTTCAATAAGAAGTACGGTATTTTCTCTGCTCAATAAATTTCTGGGAATTTCCACCACGTTCTGCATCACCCTTCCTTTAACCTCACCTTCCAGATAAACGCCGTCGCGAAGCTCGGGAGATTCTATGCTGGCAAACACGGGAAAGCTCTGCGTACCGGGATCAACCGAGCGGCCAATACGGGAAATGCGGCCCTGAAATTCTGTTCCGTTGGCCGAACGCAGAGTAATGGGGTTTCCGATTTCGATAAAGCTACGCTCCTGCAGACTTATGAAGGCTTCCAGCTCGAAAAGATTTCCTGAGAAAACGCCGAGATTTACTCCGGGCTGTATCAGGCTTCCGGGAAAAGCCTCCGCCTGCTTCAATTCGCCCGAAAACGGGGCGCGGATAGTGAATTTCTCCAGTCTTTTTTCCATTGCGCGGATGGCGAAATACTGACCCGGAATATCGTTTGCAGCCAGAAAGAACCTCTCCTGACGATTTGCAGCTTCGGGAAGCTCCGGCAGCGGTTTCGATGGATCTATTGATTCGGCAAATGCAGACCAAACAGAAAGCCGGTCGGGAAAATCGGTCCGGAAAGCAGGAAGCAAGGTGGCAATGGCGCTAACAAACCGGCTACGCATAGACGCAAGCTCGAAAGCAGCCTCTGCTTCATCCAAGCGAAGCAAAATATCACCCCGGTTGAAAGAAGTTCCGGTTCGGAAGCGTCTGTCACCTTCGAGCAACACGCCCTGAACTTCAGAAAAAAGCTCGATTCGGTTTAGCGCACGAACCCGGCCGTTAAGACGAATGGGGGCCTCAAGCTCGGTAATTTCGAAATCCAGTAGGGAAACCTCGCGGGCTTGGTCGCCCTGATCAGCCGGCTCTTCTGCTCCATCTGCATTGGAAAGCAAGGAAGAAATAAGAAAGGAAAAAAGAATAAGAAGTACGGAAGTACCTGAAGCAATATAAAATTGCTTTTTTTTGCGTTTTTTGGTGCTCATAGCCGCTTTTTCGGAATGTAGGTTTTTTTTGTGTAGCCGTAGTTGCAGACCCTATAACCAAAAAAGATGAAATACTATTCACTAAAATTTCAAAAAAAATAAAAAAAATGAAAGTTAACCTTTTGAAGCCGAATAGCTTTAAAATTGAAGAATGAGTTCGATCCGAAAAGTTAAATTTGAACCACGAGGTCACGAAGACTCAAAGTTTAGAAAATGTAAGAAACCGTTTATTATGATACGAGATTTTGCGCCTGAAGACATAAATTCCGAATTAGAGATTAATCGGAGTAGCCTCAAAAATAAAAAATGCAAGGCCCCGAAATTGCTGAAAAGAAACGAGATCCTATACGGCAGCGTACACTCAGTTTAAGATAGCTTATCCTAGCCTGCCGGGGCCACTTATGTAGTGCATCTGAAGTTTTCCCACTTAAATTTCATATCATACTTCCGCACACAAAAAACAAAATAGAAGCTAGATTTAATAAAAAGGTAAAGCAGTGTTCTTAGTATTCATCGAATATTTAAGTAATTTTGGAATGCTGTAATCTGCCGGTGGCGTTTGATTTTTATTACTTTTTCTATAGCATATTCATATTGTCGTGTATTGAGCTTTACCCGGCGTTTCTTATTCGTGTCGCTGGATTTTTATTCCTGGGATGATGCGCGGTGTTTTTTAATTTCTCAGCATATTTTAAAAATCGTAATAAAACAGACGCACGGAAATTCGGAACAATTAAGATGTAAGAAATTTACCTGAACACAACCCATACGTATAAGCCCAAAGCTATGCCAAAACAGTTACATTTATTTCAATTATCGGTTTGTCTGTGGCTTTTGTCAGCTATAGCTTTTCCCCCTGTTACAGCAGCCGCACAAGACCTGCAGGAAGCCGAGCAGCTTGTTATTTATTCTTTTACCGGTAATAGCGTTGTTCCAACAAGCGTGGCAGAGAATATTGCGGCGGGGAATTTTTTATTAAGTGCGGGGAATATTACTTACTCAGATACAGGGACTTGGCCTGGTTCTGGTTTGCCTGTTGCACAGGGTGCTGGAGGTTGGGGTGCTTCAAACAGCGAGTCTGCCAAGTTTTTCTCATTCATAATCTCGGCAGATACTCTACTCAACATACAACCCGATCTTTTATCTTTTGACTATCTGCGAACTGGGGCTGGGCCACAAAATATAACCATTACTATTAATGGAGTACAGGTTGGAGAGTTTATTGGTGTACAAGGCGGTCAGGTCTTATCCGCAAGCATTCCGGCCGATGAAGTTGATCCGTCAAGACAAATAGAGGTACGCATTAAAGGCTGGGCTGGTACTGGAGGTGGTGATTTCAGACTCAACGATGTGGCATTAACGGGCACTATCGCAGATGCGCCACAAATAAATTCCGAATTGTCGGAGTTGAGCGGCTTTGTGTACCCTGTCGGGCACGGTCCGTCTGAACCGCTTTCGGTTCGCCTTGAAGGTCTCTTCCTGGAACCGGATGATGCCGTAATTACCATTGTGGCTCCTACTAATTTTGAAGTACTAAATCCTGCTACCGAAACCTATGTTTCGTCATTCACCATAACCGCAGAAGATGGTCAATTTGGCCCCGATGACTTTCAGCTTCGCATGGTTGGCGGACTCCCGGCTGCCGAGTACACCGGTAATTTTACCGTAAGCGGTGGCGGTGCCGCTACGCTCGTGCTGCCCGTAAGTGGCCAAGTACTCAACTTTCAGCCCGCGCCTATTGGAGGAGCAAACCCGGTCTATTTCCAAAACTTCAGCAATTTTGTAAGCAGCGCAACCATACCCGAAGAATGGCAGCTCTCGGATACGGAGTATGCAAATGATTTTGGTATTGCTTCGCCTTTAGGTTTACGTGGAAATGGTGTTTTAGGGTATCAGCTTAGTGCACCAACAGGCTCAGCAACCGATTTTCGTGGTACACTTTTTCTGATTAATCAATCAGATGAAAACCTGACTGAATTATTTATTACCTATTTGGGGCGCGTAGCAAGAACAACAGATAGGAAGCCCATTTGGGAAGTGCGCGTGAATGGAGAGCTTGTAGATGCGCTTGAATACAGAACTTCCATAGGTGAAGACCAAATTAAGCGAGCAGCAATCAGGGGTTTGGATGTGCCACCGGGACAGCTTATAGAAATTGAATTTTTTACCTCTGCCACCACTTCGGAAGGAGATAGCGGTGCACAAAGACAAATCGGTCTTACAAATTTCGAGGCTTCAACCATAAGGCCGCCGGGAGTGAATCAGCTTGCTGCGTATCAGCAAAACTTTTCAACATTTACCAGCCTCGAAACCTTGCCGGATGAATGGACGCTTACATCTTCAGATAACTTTACCTACAAAGGATCATTTGGTAGCGCTTCAACAGCTGGTATTTATGGAGAAGGTACCTTGGGTGTGCGCATGGGGGCATCATTTGAGAATTTACAGGCCAGCTTGATTTTGTTAAATAATACCAGTTCCGAAATTACTGAACTTGAGTTTGCCTATTTGGGGCGAACTTTAGGGACAGGCTCTAATAGCCCGGAATGGACTGTTTTTGTGGATGACATTGAATTCCCGGTTCTCAATTACAGCACTGCAGATCAGCAGGATAAATCGATTCAGGAATTTATCACAGGTCTTTCCATCCCAGCCGATGCTTTTTTTGAAGTACGTTTTGAGACTGTGCGGGATTTAACGGTAAGCGCTGGGCACCAAAAAACTATAGGCTTTACCAATCTCGAAATTGGATTACCAGGTAATATAATTCAGCTTACGAGTGCGGGCTATCAGCAGGATTTTTCTACTTTCGTTTCTCTGAAAACCCTGCCCGATGGTTGGGCGGTATCGAGCTCAGCTTATAACGGTGTTTTTGGCTCCGGTGGTACAAGAGGCTTGCGGGGTGAGGGCGTTCTTGGTTACCAGCACACCACAAATACACAAACTCCTTTTGTGGCTATTCTAACGCTACAAAACAATACAGGCGCACCCATACAATCTTTATTGATTGAGCAAACGGCTTTGGTAGAACGCCTGAACCTGACGAGGTCACCCAGTTTATTTGTTTTTGTAAATGAAATTCGCCTCGATGCTCTTGAGTTTAGAACTTCTGAAGGCGTTAATCGAAAGATTTCTACTGTTAAGTTTATTGATCCGGTACCCGCAAATGATTTTATACAAATTGAATGGCGCTCGCCACGTCCCGAAGGCGGTTCCGGAGCATTCAGGCAAGTTGGCATTACGGATGTACAAATACTTCCAATAAATACCGACGATGCTTCGCAGTCTGTTGTTGTGCGCGATGGGTATGAGTTTATTCTGGGCGAGCCAATCGCGCTAAGTCGTCTGGAAAATCAATCGGGCGGTATAGTTAGACTCACTCTTAACAACGGTCTCCGTATTATTGAAAACGGAGTTTTTGTTAATGATGGGTTAGTTGAGACTGGCTCATTGCTGAGTCGTGATTTTAACAATGAGCATAGTTTAGACCCGAATTCAGCCGAAAGCTTACCAGCAGCTTATCATTCAGAAAATAATGGTGAGCTTGTTATTTCTTCGGGAGCAAATTTCCTCAACTTTGGCGATACACAAACAGATATCGTTTTTGAAAGACTTATCAGCAGCCCGGACTACTCCGAATCGCCCGGGCACTGGGTTACGCTTGCCAGCCCTGTAAGCGGTGCGCTTGCAGGCTCAGCTGGTTTGCTTAATCCAATTTGGACGCAGGGTTTTCCCGGAGCAAACGACCCGAATGTGGCTTCGGAGCCAAACGTGCTACTTTACAACGAAACGGCTTCTGGTGGCATTAACGACCGTTTTATTCGTCCTGCAGAAAATACAGTCGCGCCGGGTAGAGGATTTTTCAGCTTTTTATTCGAACTCTCGGATGGAAACAGCGGGAATACCCCCGTAGATTTCTCACAGCCTTTCCGTATAAAAGGTGAACCGCTTACGGCAAGTACATCTACTCCTTTTTCCTTCGATGTAAGCTATTCTTCCGCGTCGGCAAATACGGCGACCAACGGCTGGAACCTGCTTGGCAATCCATACGCTGCCGGGCTAAACTGGGCAGAAGCGGGAGGAGCATGGTCAAAAACAGGCAATTTCTCGGAGTTCGCCTACATCTGGGATCCGCAAGCGGCAAACTATGCCATCATTTCTGATGAGACAGATCCATCGGAGCTGGAAATTTTATCGGAGCCAATTATTGCACCCTTCCAGGCATTTTTTGTGAAGGCGAACAGTCCTGATCCCTCGCTTAGCGTAAATGCAAACGCCCTTTCCGAAGCAACGGATAATGCCGGACTCTTCAGCGAAGAACAGCGGCCTTCGATTGTCCTCAAGCTTGAAACCGGCGAAACCCATACAACCAAAGCCATTCGCTTCGGTGAAAACTACACAAACAGCGCTTCGCTTTATGATGCTTGGTTCCTTACTCCACTGGCTCCCGGTTTTTCCTATTTGTACTCCGTAAAATCGGGCAGAGCGACCCGAATAAACAGTTTGCCGATAGAATTTGGCGAACAGCTTTCGGTAACTCTGCATGCCGGCGCATTCGAAAACTACGGCTTCTATCAGGGTGATGCGGTACTTAGCCTTAAGTCGATCCGTGATATACCAGAAAATTGGGAAATTCGCCTCACAGATTTATTTACGGCCGAATCGTTTACTATTGATGAAGACTTCTCTTACACCTATGAAATGAATACATCAGCAAGAAGCACCCGTGCAAGTTACGGGGCAAGTGAAATTGAAGCTTCCGGGCAGCAAGGCAGCTTACTCAGAGGATGGCAGCAACTCCTGGCCAAAGGTAGCCCGGAAATGCCGGTGCTTCAGTCAGGAGCGCGTTTCAGAATAGAGTTTATTCGCAATGATGCACTTAGCACACCGCCGGAATCCGATGGGAACGAGCTGCCAAAAACGGTAGAGCTATCCCAAAACTATCCAAACCCTTTTAATCCAGTAACAAACATACAGTTTGCTCTGCCCGAAGCATCCGAAGTACGTCTGGAAATCTATAATATTGCGGGTCAGCGGGTAGCTACTTTGGTAGAATCAAAAATGGAAGCCGGCTACCACACCACAACCTTCGATGCATCCCGGCTCGCAAGCGGCGTGTACTTGTACAGATTAAGAGCCGGAGGAGAAACCATCACCCGAAAAATGACGCTGGTGAAGTAAAGCGGAAAAGAGTCGCTTTGCTCCGAATTTTGAATGGTGAATTGTGAATGGTGAATGGTGAATTGTGGGTGCGGACGGCGGATTGGAGATTGGGCCGCTGACCACTGATAACTGATCACTGACTTCTGGACACCATCATACCCCCTCTGCGGTTTTGTTCGTAATAGCGTCATTTTTAACTACACCATTTTGTCCATTTAGTGTCGCGATTTGGTCATTTCCGTTTGTGTTAGCAACATATTTGGCCGGAGGCGCTCCCAGGTTTATGTCTGGCTTAATCCAGTAAATGAGGGCAGGCAGAAAAAACAGGTCTGCGACAATGGCCATAAAAATGGTGAGGCTCACAAGCTGACCCATGTACATGGTTGAGTCGAATTCGCTGTTGCCGAGGGTTCCAAATCCGACGAGAAGAATGGCGCTTGTAAGAAGTATTGCCCGGCCTGTGCGCTCAGTTGTAATTCGCATAGCTTCTAAAAGCGTTCTGCCGCGCTGCAGTTCAATGCGGAAACGAGCCAGGTAATGTATGCTGTCGTCTACCGCAATCCCAAAGGCAATAGTAAAAATAACGGCCGTGGAAGGCTTGATATCGATACCGAAATAGCCCATAATACCGGCTACAACAACAAGCGGCATAATATTAGGAAGCAGCGAAATAATTACAAGGCGCGTGTTTCGGAAGAGCCGCGCCATAATGAGCGAGATAAAAACAAAGGCCAGCATAATGCTGGATGCCAGCGAAAATACAATATTATCGGTTAGGTCGGCAACCAAAATAGTGGTGCCTGTTAGGGTGATGTTTTCATCCGGGAAATGCTCATCGAGCCAACCAATAAGCTCGGAGCGAATCTGATTTACGCGATGCGAGCCCGCATCAAAAGCCTGCGTAGAAACCCGAATTTGCTGGTAGGTGAAATCAGTAAATTGTTCAAGGGCTTCGCCATCGGTAATTTCCATGAGCAGTAAATACTGCGCGATAAGCTGCTGATTTTGGGGCAAGGGCTCGGTTTCGGCTTCTTCGGGCGACATCACCATGTGCACTCGTTCGATGAGTGTGCGTAAGGAGCGTGTTTTGGCAAACTCCGGATAGCTAAGCAATTTTTCTTCGAGCAGAGCAACTCTGCTTAGCAAATCAGGGCTGGAAACGCCGTCTTCAATCCCAGTGTCGATGAGAATTTCCAGCGGAAACTGCGGACTAAGGCGCTCCCCGATTATGTGGCTGTCGGCAATTAGCGGAGAATCTTGTCCCACATCATCGAAAACAAATCCATTAACTTTTAGCTGCGATATTCCTGTACCGATACCAACAGTAACGAGCAGAGTTACTATAACCACGGCCTTATGATAGCGAATAGAAATGCGGAAGGTATGACGTAAAAAAGCGCCAATTGCGTTATGTACTCTGCCTCCCGGTATACTACCTGTTGAGCCGGGAATTTTGTCGCTGAAATACGGCATCATCGAGGGAAGCAAAAAGATGGTAATAATGTAGGCCACCATAACCCCAATTGCGGTATAAAGCCCGAATGTGCGCATAGGGATTACGTTGCTCGTGAGCAGCGTTGCAAATCCTACGGCGGTAGTTACGCTCGTTAGAAAGGTGGCACTCCCGAGAACGATAAGGCTCTCTTTCATAGCCCGGGATCGCAGCATTCCCGCCAGGCGATTATCCCGGTATTTAGACAACATATGTACCGAATCTGCAACGCCCACGCAAAGTAAAATAGGTGCGATGGTACTGGTGAGCACCTCAAAATATCCGCCGCTCAAATACAGAATTACCACTGTAAAAAGTATGGTGAGCCACACAATCATGATGGGGATTACTATACCCTGTGCGTTACGGAAAAGAAACCATAGCAACAAAATGATAAGTACAGAGGAAATGCTGATATAAAAAATAATTTCCTGATTGAGCACATTCACATACTGATTTCTGAAAAAAGGAATACCGGCCACGAATACTTCAAAACCATTGGCGCGCATTTCACTAACCAGCTCATTGAGCTCTCCGATGAGCTGTTGACGCTCAGGGAAATGATTGTCTTCCTCGTCTATAAAAAGATAGATTGCCGTAAAGGTCGCATCATCATTTATCAGAATTCCTTCAGTAAATGGATCGAATAAAAGCTCCCGTTTCAAGGTTTCCGGATCGGATATTTTCCCGTTGGGAAAGTAAGATTCGGCTCTGAGGCTTCCGTCTATATTTACCAGTCTTTGCGCGTCGAGAAGGCTAAGCACTTCCGATACAAAAGAAACCTCAATGAGGCTGCCGGTAAAAGAGCGGAGTTCATCTAAAAACGCGTCGCTCAGAATGTCGTTGTGCTCGAGGCCAATAACAATTACGTTATCGTCGCGGCCGTATTCTTCCGAAAAAGACTGATAGGCGTCGATTGTGGGGTCATTTTCCGGAAAAAATCCTTCGAGACTGAAATCGGCCTCTATTTGCAGCACCGGATAAATCGAAAGCAGAGCCAGGATTACCGCAGTAATTAATATGGGCTTACGGTTTCCTAAAATAAATACAGCGAGTCTTTCCAAAATAAAAAATAATGTAAGGTATGGGTGCAGCAGTGTTGTGGATTACTTTTCCCTGAAATTAACCGGGTTATTGAAAATCTCCCTGACAAAATAATAGCGGAGTACTCTTAAAATTAGGGACTGAATATGCTTCCGTTAGAGAATAATGCTGGTTTAAATACGACTAACGATAAGGGAAGATTCAGTATTGACTAACAACGCTTTTGCCAGCCTGCATTCCTGCATTTGTATTTTATCAGTAACGACCTGAAGGTTTCTCACGAGAAAAGGTTTGGAGATAGTTGCCGCAATGTTCAAGAAGGATGTCGCGAAGCTGTTCACGGCAGTGGAACTTTACTCGCTGCTTTTAATTTGAAAAACTACCAGAACCAGGCAGCGCTCAGGTAAATAAGGCTGTTTTCGCGATATCGGCTAAAGCTGAGGTTAGCATAATCGCTCGCCACCCGTGGTCCTGCAAAAAAATGTCCGCCTGCGCTTAGCGTTAAGCCGTCGCGCAGGTCGAAACCCAGCTCCGGATTAATCCAGTAATCGGCTCCGGTAAAATTATGGCGGCCGGTAAGGCGAAGCATCAGCCGATCTCTTGCGAAAGAATTAAAAGCGGTGAATGAAAGACCGTGAAACCACGAATCCTGAAGAATATCTTCATCATAGTCTAAAATGGCGTCGGCGATATACTGCATGCTTGTATTCCAGCCCATAATACTGGTTCGGAAGCCCGCCATCCACTTAATGGATGGCTTATACGTAAGTAGCCCGCTTTCATTTGCTTCCCGAATAAAGCTGTCTAAAGAGCCAAGCAGCTGAAGCGCTCTTGCTAATTCTTCGGGCGTAGCCTGAAGGATATCCAGATTGGTCAGGAATCTCAAATCATCGGAGCTGAAGTTTTCGGGAAGGATATCATAGGGGCGCTCGTTAAAGTAGGCTGCTTCAAAGACAAAGCTGAAGTTGCTATATGGGCGGTATTCACCCCAAAATCCGGTGATGGAAGTGGTCTTGTAAACCTCCTCAAGTATAATTTCTTCCGGAACTTCAAAAAGAAACAGGTTGAGACCACGAATAGATTTGCGATATCCCGGTGTGGATGGCTTCCAGTACATAGCAGCCAGGTCTAAATCGAACATTGGGTGCGGTCTCCATGCGAAGCGGGCAGCGAATTGACCGTCGCGAATGGTAGCTCTGCCGGGATTGTAGGTTTGGAATTGTCGGGGCAAAGGGAAAATATCGGCAGGCACAATTCCCCAAACGCCCTCATAATCGGGCAGGCGGGAAGGTTCAAAAACCGGATTAAATATGAGCTGAAGCTCATTTGGACCGCTAAAATAGGTGAAATTAATTGCCGTAACGCCCTCCCGAAGCTCTCGGAAATCCTGAGTAATAAATTCGGAAAGGTCAAAGGGGCTTAAAATATCAAAAATAAAATCGCCCTCGGTTTTTCCCCAGACGATAGGCTGTTTTCCAATTCGCAGATCGCTTTGATCAAAGAAAAGGTCGAGGTAGGCTTCGCGCAGACGAAAATCCAGACTGTCGGAAGCGGCGGCGTAATTTTGGCGAAGGTTTCCGGAAATATAAATGCGTCCGGAATCCATTTGATTGAGCACATTTAACCGGAGCGTATTGCGGCCTGCAAGCAGAAAATAATTCGGAGTTGTGGTGTATGCGTTGTAGTTGCTAAGGTAGCCGCTGAAGGAAATTTGGGCATAAGAGCGTGAATGTTCACTCAGGCCCGGAGAGCAAATGGAGAATATAAATGTGGCAAACAGAAAGTAAAAATAACGGCTTATCATCGGTAGTTGACCGTGTAATGGAAGGTTGGAATGAGCCAAACATACGATGCTAACAAATAGTTTTAATCCAAATTGATATTTTCGGGAAAAAATCTTAATTTTACAACAATCTGGAAGGAATATAATATCTGCCCAATAGAACTGATTTTTTCAGTTTAGACAAATAACCTGATAACTTTACGAAGTACAATACTCAGAATATGGCGCATCAAAGAATTGAAGTCAATCTGCCTCTTGCAAAGGTCTACGAAAGCCTAAACTCACCTGTTGATTTTCCGCGTTTTATGACCGGAATTGAAGAAGTGAATAAGATTAATTCTCAGACTTTCGAGTTTAAAACTACTATCGGAGGCGAGGAGTACAAGTGGACAACCAACATTATCGATGATTTACGGAATACCCGTTTCGCATGGATTACGATAAATGGAAACCTGAACCAAACCGGAACGATTCGCTTCACTCCACTGGATAACGGAACCCGTACCAGAATCGACTTCACCCTCGACTACAGGCCATTTTTCGGGGAAGCTGAAGGGGAGTTGAAAACGTTTATCGATACTTCCGAAGAGCAGCTTCAGAAAGATCTTGAGGCATTTCGTGATGCTCTCGAAAATGGTACCTTTAAAGAGCAAACAGAAGTTTCTGATAAAGAGCAGGCTGCTGTCTGATTTTTTACCATTTTGAATGTTATTCAGGGTTGCAGATTTATCTGTAACCCTGTTTTATTTTGCACATTTGATTTTTCCCCGCTTTAATCCAGCCATCTCCTGCATTGGATAATTTGGTAACCGATCTTGCTGCGTTTATTCGGCAACAGGGTAAAGAACCCTTTTACGGGGTTATGGGTAATCCTGTGGCGCAAAGTAAGTCTCCGCTTATTCATAATGCGGCGCTAAAGGCCA
The DNA here is from genome assembly GCA_022565805.1 of Balneolales bacterium. GTDB lineage: Bacteria > Bacteroidota > Rhodothermia > Balneolales > Cyclonatronaceae > Cyclonatronum. Next base: position 10,767 of record JAIULZ010000042.1, on the reverse strand, counting down.
ATGGTCTGAGCGGTTCGTATTACGCATTCGAAATTCCGCAAAAGTCGTTTGCTTTTGTGGGTCAGCTACTTAGTATGCCCGGTTTCCGGGGTATGAATGTCACAATTCCGCATAAATCCCGGATTATTGATATTCTGGATTCTACAGATCCACTCGCTCTCGAAGTGGGTGCTGTAAACACTATAGCCGCCCTGCGAAACGGGTTTGCAGGCTACAATACCGACGTGCATGGCTTTGTGGAAACCCTCAGAAACTCTGCGCTTCTTATTGCAGGAAGACCTGCCGTAATTCTCGGCTCTGGCGGAGCCGCGCGCGCTGCCGTTGCCTCATTACGTGAATTAAAGGCAGATCATGCTGTAGTTGTTTCCCGAAAACCTGTCGACACGGCCCGCTCCTGGCCATCGGCTATAAACAGAGTTCGAATCCGATTCGATTCCTACGCTTCGTTGCCCTCTCTTTTACGTGAAGCCGGCCTTGTCATAAATACAACGCCCGTTGGGATGTTCCCGAAAACCCACGCCTCTCCCATAGATGCCGGCACCGCTCAGTTTCTGAAAGGAATTGTTTGCATGGATGCCATCTATAACCCATTCCAAACTCAGTTTCTGAAGCAGGCCGAATTCGCGAAAGCAAAAGCCACGCTCAATGGCTTGCCTATGTTTGTGCATCAGGCCGCGGCTTCGTTCCGAATCTGGACTGGTAAACGTTTTCCGGTGGCTGAGGCTACTGAGCTACTTGAGGTAGAGCTCAAAAATAATATCTGAGGTCGATAACGGAGGATGTGAAGTGTTTGGTTTTGAGTATTGAGTTGACCGGGGACGGAGGTCAGAGGTCAGTAATTAGCCATTCAAAAATTTCTGTTTCAAAAAACCATGCCTTTAAAGCACCTTGACTATCCGAATGATTGTTCCAAAATTCTCGTAATGTTTTTCGTGCAAATACTGGCATTGGGCAATGTAGAAAGTCCCACTATTATGAACAAGTAAGAGACTTAGGCTACATAGCTGAACAATATGCCTACGCATCAGATAGGCTAAATTGAGCCGAAGCCCATCACCCAAAGAATAATTCGCCAAATCCCCAAACGTTCTCTATCGGTTTCCCGAGAATGGTCGTGTCAGAATGGAGCGTAATGTGCTAATGAAACAGACCAATTGTTAAGATTCGACTTTTGAGTTTTGTATTTAAACGGCGAACTTTTGTAAACTGTCGTCTTGTTCGTTAAGTAACTCATACAAATGCCTTCATTTAAATTTCTCCATCTCTGAATGCAACAATTTGATCATATAGTATGGCAGGACAACTCCCGGTTTAAGGCTTGCTTTAGTAAAGTAAACCCTGCTCATCAAGCGTCAGTAAACGTAAAAGGTCTTGATCTTGGCTACAATACCATCGAGAAAGATGAAATTACGCAGCGAAATCGGGAAGAGTGGATTCGGTGTTGCGGTGCGAAAGTAGAGCACGCTTCCTGGGGTATTCAGGTGCATGGCAATCGGGTACAGCAGGTTGATACTCCCGGTATTTTTCCGGCAACGGATGCAATGGTAACGAATAAACCGGGTATTGCCCTGGCTGTTTTCGTTGCCGACTGTGCGGGCGTTCTACTTGCAGATCCGGACGCCGGAGTTATCGCAACTGCACACGCGGGGTGGAAGGGCGCCGCCGCCGATATAGTAAATGAAACTATCCGTGAAATGGAAAAGCTTGGCGCGAATCCAGCCAGAATGAAAGCTTTTGTGAGCCCATGTATCTCGTTTGAGAATTTTGAAGTTGGTGAAGAAGTGGCTGTTCAATTCCCGGAAGAAGTTGTCGACCGCTCCTATCTTAAACCTCACATTAACCTGAAAGAATTTGTGAGAATGCAGCTTCTCGCGGCCGGGCTGCCTGAAGGCGAAATAAGTGTGCATCCAGACTGTACATTCGTAAATGAAGACTATTTCTCCTACCGCAGGCAAAAAGAAAAAAGCGGCAGGATGATGGGCATCATATTTCTGAAATCGGTATGAGAGTAAGCTATGCACCCGGTTATGTAGCCCCGATTACTCCCGGTCATATTTTTCCTATGCGGAAATTCAGCATTCTGCACCGTTACCTGCTCGATACCGGCGTTATTCGCGATATAGACGTTATTACGCCAAGACTCGTAGATTACGCAGACCTTAGGCTCACCCATACAGAACGCTATCTCGACGGGATTCTGAACGGAAACCTATCCAAAAAAGAAGAAAGAAGGCTTGGTTTGCCCTGGTCGGCAGGGTTGGCAACGAGATCTTGTCTTGCGGTTCAGGGAACCATAAATGCTACGCTCATGGCGCTACAGGATGGGATAGCGGGGAATCTGGCTGGTGGTACACATCATGCTATGCCCGATCATGGAGAGGGCTTTTGCGTGTTTAACGATGTGGCCGTTGCCATAAAAACACTGCAAAGAAGCATGTGGATAGATAAGGCGCTCATCATAGATTGCGATGTGCATCAGGGTAATGGAAATGCTGAAATATTCGGGGATGACCCATCTGTTTTTACGTTTTCTATACATGGTGAAAAAAATTATCCCTTTAGAAAACCGCCCTCTGATCTTGATATCGGCCTGCCCGATAAAACAGGAGATACCGATTATCTGCGAATTCTGGGTGATGCACTCGACGATATTTTCGGGGTATTCGCGCCCGATGTAGTATATTATCTCGGAGGAATTGATCCGCTTGAGAGCGATCATTTTGGCAGGCTTTCCCTAACTTCCGCAGGGCTGATAAGGCGCGAAGAACAGGTGATCGGCTATTTGAAAAATAAAAATGTGCCGGTAGTTCTGCTACTTGCCGGCGGTTACGCTCCCACGGAAAATGAAACAGCAGTAGCACATTCACAGATGTTTAAAGTTGCTGCAAGACTTTACTCCTGAATAGAAAAAACGACTATTTGATTCATGACTTCGAAAATGATTTTAACTGAGAAAGAAAATGGTTTGGGTACTATAAGCCTGAATCGACCAGAAAAAAGAAACGCGTTAAATCCAGAGCTGGTTACGCAGCTGAAAAATGCTTTCAATGTATTTTTTAGTGATCCGGAAGTTAAGGTGATTAAGCTTAAAGGAGAGGGTGATGCCTTTTGTGCCGGCGCTGATCTCGGGGTTATAAAAAAGCTGAAAACGGCCACATACGAGGAAAACCTCGCCGATTCGCGTCACCTTGCCGAGCTGTTTGAAATTATTTACCATGGCTCAAAACCAGTTGTTGCGGCGGTGCATGGTCACGCCATTGCGGGCGGCTGCGGACTCGCCTCTATTTGTGATTTTGTGGTTGCCGCAGAACCAGCCAAGTTTGGCTATACCGAAACGCGTATTGGCTTTGTGCCCGCTATTGTGGCCCGTTTTTTGGTGAAAAAAGTGGGCGAAACGCACGCCAGAAATTTGCTATTGCGAGGTCATTTAATAACTGCGGGTGAAGCCGCAAGAATCGGGCTTGTAACAGAAACAGTACCGGCAGAAGAGTTTGAGGAAAAAGTGAACTCAATTACCAGCGATCTTATCATAAAATGTAGCGGACAAGCTTTGGCAGCTACAAAACAGCTTATTAATAAAGCCGGAGACCTTACCTTTTCTGAAGCTATTGATGCCGCGGTTGAAGTGAATGCAAAAGCAAGGGGTACAGAAGACTGCCAAAGGGGTATCAGCGCTTTTTTGAATAAAGAGAAGATTAGCTGGTTCTAATTTCTTGGTTTTTTGTCCAGCGATTTTTTTTGCGTAAAGTTATCTTTAAGCGGATGATTACTTTTGCATTAACCACGAAGTTCGCAAAGTACGGCCGCTAAGGGGCGCGAAGGTTGATGTGGCGTAATCTGAAATCCTATGAGTAAAAATTAAAGCACCGCCGGATTTTATTTCGGGCGGTGCTTTTTTTTCAGCTAGATTCCAAAGTATGGATTCAGGCTTCTTTTATTCGAATTTGCTGCGTTGCCACCATCAAGACTTTAGTTTACTCTGTACTTTCGAACAACGCCTTCCACAATTTCAAAGAGAGCAGAGCCGTCGTGGGAAATAAGCAGATGACTTCGGGATGATGATCCAGCCAAAGAGCTTAGTTTATTTCCCTGGGCGTCAAATACGTGTACGGGGCTGCTCATATCTGCGGGCAGCGATTTAGAAACTACGCGATTACCGGTGGGATATAGCCGGGATGTGCGAGATGCTTCTGTGATGCTGCGTTTCTCTCCGGTTTGCAGGTCATAAACTACCAATCCGGCATCACCCAGCATAAAAATATTTCCATTAACATTATACAGGTCTTGTATATTACCGGCATTTTCAGCGGCGGTAAACTGATGTACTTGTTCGCCACTGCTGATATCCAGTATACGCACGTTGTTTCTGTTTACTACCCAAACTTGGTTTCCAACTATTTGCAAAGGTTGCGTAACGCCTCTTCTACCGACTTCTACCTGCCATACGGTTTCACCGGTTTGCCGGTCAAGAGCCTTAATACCCTCATTAGAGCCGTTTCCATCGAAGCTGGTGAGCAGAAGATTATCGTGAATAACAATAGAATTGATAATATTGTTGCGCCCTAACCTGCCCGTTTCCCAAAGCCGTTCGCCAGTAGCCAGATTAAAAGCCTCCATTTCTACATCAAATCCCGTTAAGCCGACATTTCCATGCTTTACCCTGTAAATAGTTTCCCCATCAGAAACCGGGAATGCAAAGAAATTCATAGCCTGTGCTTCCGGTGCGATAAGGTCGAGAAGGCGATCTCCCGATGTGGATGTCCGCCATAATCTTTCGCCTGTATCCATGCTGTAGACTTCCAGGTTTACAAAGTTAATAATAAGGAAGTCGCCCGCGAGTCGTATATCCAGCTCAAGATCTTCCTGCCAGTCTCCAAATCCGTTAACTTTTTCGCGTATATTTCCATGATAGGCCGATTCCCAAACCATTTCGCCGGTCTCAGCATCTACACGGGCAATTTGCCGGTTAAGTTGAACGCCATGCAGCGAAATACTATCATCGTTAACGAAAACCAGGCTGTTTGATCGTTCATCATACATAAAAGCGGCAACCTGCCCCTGTAATCCATCTGTAGTCCATCTAGGTTCACCTGTATCAAGATCGATTAAAGTAAGGCCATCAAAGGTTTTAATAGCAAGTGCGTTTAGCTCAGGAATAAGGTTTGTAATATTATTGATAAAGACCGGAGCGAAAACCGTAGCTGATGCAGCCTCGCCCACTGCCGCACCCCTAAGGCCACCAAGATTTCTGGCAAGTGCGCGAGCCGCCGTGCCATAACGCTCCAGACTCCAGCGCAAATCTACATTTTCCCATACTGCAGTGCCGGTATCCATGTCGATGAGTGTAACAGTTTCTGACGCGCGGCCGAAGTTGAATTCAAGCACAGAATTGAGATGAGGAACATAAATGAAGCTCACCTTGTCGGAGGGTATACTTTCGGTACCACGGCTGGTTTCAATACCAACTGCCCCTGAATACCATGAGCTTCTGTCGCCGGAAATACGTTGTCCGCCCCCGTTTGCATCGATGGCTTCGAAGCCCCTGGGGGAAATAAAGGCAATACTTTCGCCATCTTCAGAAAGTAAGGCGAGGCTCGAAAGCGGTACATTTGTTGAAGTGTAGTAGCTGAGGGGGTATTCCCATTCGAGCTGCGCATCTGTTTCTACTGCCGGGAGAGAAGAACTCGACCCGCAGGATATTGCCAAAATGGCCATCAGGGCCAGAAGAACTGTATTTCTAATATTCATGCTTTTCATACTTAGGTAATTAGAATATGAATTGTGTGCGCGAGGCTATTGATTTAGAAAATCATAATTTCACTGCAATCATAAGGTTTTGCGCATAGCGTTGTTTGGAATTTGCATACTCTGCATAAAAGGCAGAGTAAATTGAAAGAGAGACCCAAAAAGCCTGTTTCCAAGGGTGGATTCGGTTAGGCTATTCTTTACATTATCACTGCGGAAAAAAAGTGGAAAACGAATCAATAAATTTTAAACCTGGTATAAAAAAAGAAACGGGAGGCGTGAGCGTACTGTTTAGCAAGCATGATAGAAACCAAAAGAAATATTTTTACGGCAGACGTAGTAGTAATTGGCTCCGGAATGGGGGGAATGAGTGCTGGTTGTATGCTAGCGCGTAACGGGTATAAAGTAATTATACTGGAGGCTGCACATGTGCCGGGTGGCTGTAGTTCATCCTACAAAAGAAAAGGTTATGTATTTGAGTCTGGCGCGACAACGCTAATCGGGTTCGATCAGAATCAGCCACTTCGAACGCTGGAAGACGAGCTGGGAATTACGCTTGGTAAAGCCGAAATAAATCCATCTATGACCGTACATCTTGATGGCGACAGAATTATCCGATACAAAAACAGAGAGCAGTGGATAGATGAGGCCGCCCGTGTTTTTGCAGATGGTAAAAAGGAAAATCACCGGGCCTTTTGGAAAGAAGCCTTTATGGTGGGAGATACTGTATGGAAAGTTTCGAAAAAGAATGTCTTTTTCCCTCCCCGTAAGGTGGTCGACTGGTTGCAGCTTGCAATAAACAATAATCCGGTAGATGCTCCGGTGCTTCGGTATGCGTTCCAAAGCACGGCGGCCATCATGAAAAAATACGAGGTGGATACGCCCGCTTTCCGCAGGTTTATTAATGAGCAGCTCATGATAACGGCGCAGGCCGACGCAGAACAAACCCCGTTTATTTTCGGGGCGGCAGGCATCACCTATACGAATTTTGCGAATTATTATGTGCCGGGTGGTTTGCTCAATATGGTTGAAGAGTTGGGTAAAAACCTGAAGAGTAACGGCGGGGAACTCAAAACGAGGCGTAAAGTAGTTTCTGTTTCGCCGAGCAACCGGCTGGGCTACGAAGTACAAACAGAAAACGGCGAGCGATACTATGCGCCAAAAGTGGTCTCAAATATTCCTATTTGGAATATGAAAGACATTTGCAGCGGAGAAATAGGGGAGTGGTATGCAGCCCAAAGCAAAAACTATAACCACGCCTGGGGAGCATTTACCATGGGCGTAGTAACCGGAGATTCCTATGCCGATGATATGACGCTTCATCATCAGCTGCATATGCCCGAAAACGCACACATGCCCATTACAAAAGCCGGCTCTGTTTTTGTATCTATGTCGCAACGCGGAGATATAGCAAGAGCACCCAAAGGAGAAAGATCGCTTAATATTTCTTGTCATACGCCCGCAGCCGAGTGGTTTTCTATGGGTGAGCATTACGAAGGTAATAAAGATAAGGTGCAGCAGTTTATACTGGACTTTCTCGCTGAAAATCTGCCCGGTTTCAAAGAGTCTGGCGTTAAGTTAGCGTTTCCCGCAACGCCGGTAACCTGGCAAAACTGGGTGTATCGGAAAGAAGGGAGAGTAGGAGGTATTCCTCAAAGTATGGATCGTTCGCTGGTCGATTGGCCGCCAACAGAGCCCCCTTTCGATGGCTTATATCAATGCGGCGATACTTCTTACCCGGGACAGGGAATTCCGGGGGTAACTTTAGGCGGAATAAACGTATATTACAGAATCAAAAAAAACGACAGCTAAAAAGGCCAAAACGGGCGATTCGGGCACAAAATTTGCGGATTAGGTCTATTTAAAACTTGCAACGATTACGAAACAGACGCGTATAAAAAGGTCGAAATTAAGAAAAAGGGAATTTTTCTACGACATCCGGATATACATTCGCTACTGTTTGAAGGTTGCTTGTGAGGCGGCCAAAACCTGTTAATAAAGTCTATACGTTCGAATACATATGCCATGCGCTTTTTTTTGAACAAATTTTCATTTTGAGACAACCCGGATGTACGAACAATTTACAGAACTCTAAAACAATCTCATGTATCAGCCTTCTGGTTTCACACCGGCAGTGAAGCACCTTCTCATTATTAATGGTCTCTTTTTTGTAGCGTTTAATACCGGAGTTTTAAGGGAGCTGCTCTTCTTTAACTTTGCCCTTTTTCCATTTTCATCAGATTTATTCAGGCCATGGCAGCTAATTAGCTACATGTTTCTGCATGGAGGTTTTGGGCATATCTTTTTTAATATGTTCGCGCTCTGGATTTTCGGAACCGCCATTGAGGATGCCTGGGGCACCAAAAGGTTTGTGCAATATTATTTTATAGCCGGTCTCGGAGCAGCAGTTATACACATGCTAATTACACCAAGTGCTGTAATAGGCGCATCGGGTGGAGTATTCGGTATACTTCTTGCCTTTGGAATGATGTTCCCCGAACGAAGAATATATATGCTTCTGATACCGGTCGGTATAAAAGCTAAATACTTTGTGGTGCTCTATGGCGCCTTAGAACTAATGCTTGGTATATCCAGTTTACAAACCGGAATAGCCCATTTTGCCCACCTTGGTGGTATGGTTGTCGGTTTTTTACTGATTAAATACTGGAAACTTCCAACAGATCTTGAGTAATAACACTATGTACCAGCAAGAAACTTTCGGACAAGCTGTAAAGCGAGGATGGCTAATGATGCCACCCGGCTTACGCTGGATTATAACCATAAATGTGGGTGTATTTATGGTAGGTATACTCGGAGGCATGGGCTTTCGGGTGTTTCTGGTAGAAGCTTTCGGGTTTTATTCCGACCCATTCACCACTCTTACACAGCCTTGGCGCCTTGTTACCTACATGTTTCTGCATGGAGGGTTTTTGCATATTGCCTTTAATATGCTCTGGCTTTGGTTTCTTGGCCGAATGGTGGAAGAACATCTTGGTACCAAGAATTTCCTTACTATTTATTTTGGTTCAGGTATTGGCGGCGCTCTTCTTAATACGTTTTTTACCGGCATTTTTGGCGGAGAAATGATCCCCACGGTTGGTGCTTCAGGCGCTGTTTTCGGGATTATGGTTACTTTTGCGATGATTTACCCAACGTTTAAGTTATCACTGATTCTGCTACCTCCGGTCGAGGCTCGATTTATAGTTGCCGGCTTAATTTTGATAGATCTGCTTCTTATTTCTAATGCCGACGGTATTGCTCGGGTAGTTCACCTGGGTGGCGCACTTTGGGGCTATATTTTGCTTAAAATGTACTATCGGGGCTATGACTACGATAGCTGGATTACCGCAATTGCCGCAAAATTCCAAAGGCCTCAAAAGAAACAAAAGCCCTATTATTCAAGCACGTCGGGTTCGAAATCAAGAATGAATATGCATGTTGTGGAAGATGCTGAGATTCTTGATGAGGTTGAGCAAGATGAGCTGGATCGTATTCTTGAGAAAATTTCAAAATCCGGATACGACGGACTTAGCGCCGACGAAAAGCGTACTCTTTTTGAACTCAGTAAAAGGAATCCCTGAGCTAAATTAGCTGTTTGCTGTAAGGGTTTATTCGATTTATGATTTATTCTGATCAGCAGTAAGTTTTGCATCAATACTCGAAAAATGCTGAATCCATCCGGAAAAAAGCAATCTGATTTTTTACACCAACAATTTGCCTTTAGAGGCTTCTATTTTATTTATTATGCAAAAAAGACGTGAATCGATACAGGTTAAGGTGGGCGATGTTTTAATTGGCGGCGGCTCACACGTTGTAGTTCAGTCGATGACCAATACCGACACCGCAGATGTAGATGATACCGTAAAGCAGGTAACCGAACTTGCGGATGCGGGCTCTGAGATAGTTCGCATTACGGTAAATAACAAGCAGGCTGCGCAGGCTGTGCCATTCATTAAAGAGAAGCTGCTTCGTAAAAATGTTGATGTGCCTTTGGTCGGCGATTTTCACTATAACGGGCACGTGTTGCTTACCGAGTTTCCGGATGCGGCTATGGCGCTGTCTAAATTTAGAATTAATCCCGGAAATACGGGTTCCCGCGGACGCGATAAAAACTTCTGTACCATTGTAGAGCAGGCTATTAAATATGACAAACCCGTGCGCATTGGCGTAAACTGGGGCTCGCTTGATCAGCAGCTGCTTGCCGAGAAAATGGATAAAAACAACGATTTGCCGGAGCCGAAATCATCCAAAGAAGTGATGATGGATACAATTATAGATAGCGCCATGCGATCTTCGGCTATGGCACAGGAAGTGGGTCTTGCTGAAGATAAAATAATCATCAGCTGCAAGATGTCGGGCGTACAGGATTTAATTGATATTTACCAGCGTATGGCGGCCGTTTGCAGGCATCCGCTTCATCTTGGCTTAACAGAAGCGGGAATGGGGATGAAAGGCATCGTGGCCTCTTCTGCTGCGCTTGCGGTTTTGCTTAATCAGGGAATTGGCGACACCATTCGTATTTCGCTCACCCCGCAGCCCGGTGGCGATCGTGCCGAAGAAGTGCGCGTTGGTCAGCAAATTTTGCAGTCGCTCGGGATTCGTAACTTTATTCCTCAGGTAACGGCTTGCCCGGGATGTGGCCGAACAAAGAGTACTTACTTTCAAGAGCTTGCAGATGAAATTCAGGGCTATATCCGCGAGATGATGCCAATTTGGAGAGACATTTACCCGGGAGTAGAAGACCTGCACGTTGCCGTAATGGGCTGTGTGGTAAACGGACCCGGAGAGTCTAAATTTGCGGATATAGGTATTTCGTTACCTGGCACCTTCGAAGAACCCAAAGCCCCGGTTTATGTAGACGGAGAGCACCGTGTAACGCTAACAGGAGACCATATTGGAAAAGAATTCCGCAAAATGATGGACGATTATATCATCAATAGATTTGGTCGTCAAAAAGAAAGCGTTTAATTCAGGTATCAGGTATCAGGTATCAGGTATCAGGTATCAGGTATCAGGTATCAG
>JAIULZ010000041.1 GCA_022565805.1 Balneolales bacterium | reverse complement strand
TGTTAAACAAGTTGATTTGTAGCCACTACATGGTCTTTTTGCGGAAGTTAAGTTAATTGATAAGCTTCGTTTTACCGGGCTAAGCGTAAAGTGGTCGAAACGCAGCAGATTTGGCCGAGCAGCAATTTCTTGTCAATTTATCGCTGCAATCCGATAGTAAATAGACTTCGATTTTACCGGGCTGATAGCACGTGAGTCGGGTTGTTTTGGAAATCATAAACTCGGCCGGGGGCGATTATCTAAGCACATTAACGTGATAATCTCACATGCTTAAAGCAGTTACAAACCGATATTAAACAGGCTGCCAATTTTAGTAAATTGCCATCGATGGGGTATTCTTCTAACCCTGAATTAAATCTTTGTATATCACACCTACGAAAACCTCTACCGAAAAATTAAATTAAACACACGGAAGAAGATAGCTTTATTTATGCTCAATGCGTTTTGGTCATTCTGGAATTAACCTGTAAGATGATGTTCGCCTTATTCTCGTGTGCATTATTAAATATATCAGGTGCATTTTCTTCGGCTGTGGTAATTGTTACAATTCTGCCACTAAAACCATAGTGTCTCAAATACCAGTAAATGCCTTCAAAGAAATCGGAGTGATATGCTCCATTCAGATGCAGGTGACGCCCGCTGTTTTCTTCCAGCGAAAGCAGAATGCGATGAGCCATTGTTGCATCTTTAATAGCCTGTGCTTTAGGCAGGTTTTCTCCTCCGTGCCCATGAGCCATTTCAAAGATTCTGGCGTAGCCTGGTAATTCCAAATCAACTTTAACCGGAAGAGGGGCAATCCATAAACGGGCTTCCTCACTTAAAGATTCGAGCCCTTCTAGCCCCTGCTGATAAACCAAAGAAGCATAGCGTCGTGGTATATTTGTTGCGGCAAGAGGAATTCCTGAAGCTTTGGCGAACATTACGAGCGGCTTGTAATCTGTGTGGTAGTTGCTCCAAAGCCGGGCTTCATTTTCAAAGCTTCTCCCGGAAATTATGCCGGCAAGATACTCGTCGAGCAACAACTGCTGGTCTGCTTCAAACATTTCCATGCCAATAGTTAAGGCCGTAGTATCGGCAGAAGCTATACTTCTGGCCAGTTCGTGCTGCAACCAGTGCGCGATGGCATTATTATGAAGCTCTCCAAAAAGGATGATGTCTGCGCTCAATGCCTTTTCTAACATAGCAGAATAGCTGAGCTGCTCGCCGGATGCATCGAATAATGCATATGCCTGCGGATTTTCGCTACTGTTTTGTACCTGTAAAGTCTGTGTTGCGACTGCAGAACAGCTGCCAAGCTGCAGTACAGCAAAAAAAAGAAGTAATCCGCGCACTGCTGCCATAATCCCTGATAAGTAATACATAAGTCGTTTTTGTGTTCCGTCAAATAATTGATGTGGAGCCCTTTGTTGTGAGTAAAGATAGGATTAAAGGCTGCATATCACCAATCCAAAGGCCTCGATGAAGCTTTTTTTACACAAAAAGACGATAAAATAGCTAAAGACTGCCCCTACCAGATGAGGTGCTAAAGCTATTCACATACCCTTCAAGACAGATTAAAAACTAACTGAATGTAGCTTTTTAGTTGTGCGGTTAAAAGGCTTTGTAATGCTAAAATGAACGTATCGGCCTTACACGTTCCTGTATCCACTTGGTAAGCACACGCTGGTTCCCGCTTCCGAAAAAAATACCCCATGCCATCTCGCTGTCTTCTTCGGTAGAACTCCAATAAAACTCGGGGGCAAAACCGCCCATATTCTTCAGATGCAAGTTTTCACGCAACAGCTTTACTTCTTTACGGGATGGGAAAAACCAGTCTGTATAGCCGTTGATGTCTAAGTTTTGTATTACACCTGCGGCAGATTGTGCTTCACGGCACCGACTTCTTATCTTAGCAGAGTTGGATTTACCCATACCTATTGCCAGTTCAGAAGTGCCCATAATACGCCGGTCGCATGGCCAGCGAAGCCGGGGATCGTCTGTAGTTCCGTACCACCCGATTGGTGCCGATTCCAGAAAAGTAAAGTCGTATTCGCCCTCTGCATCATAGAAAAAGATAATCCCGCCGGCAGGGCCTTCGTCTCCGATTTCATAGGGCTCTAATTTAAACGGCACCGGCTCCCCATAAATAATTTCACCGTCGAGTTCGGCATATGCACGAACAAAATAAAATACATCAAATCGAAGATTGCCAATTTCGGCCGATATAGCCGAACCCACAGCCGCCTCCTGAAAGTTATGGCTTAAATCGGGAGTTGAGAAAGTATCCCAGACAAAACCATTGCGACTTACGCGTGAGACAGCGCTACCTTCAAAAGTGGCCCGAAATCTACCCGTTCTCTTTTCTTTATTCAGATTATCGGGTGATAGAGTTTGAATAATGAGCCTTACCTCTTCTGTAGTCATAAACTCAACCTGATTACTCCAAACTGTGCCGTTTTGGCTCGTGGCGTATGCTCTTGCATAATATTTGGTTTCCGGCTGTAGCCCTGCAACCCGGGATGTAAATTCGTCGAACATATCCCCTTCGTCGGTGCAGCTGTTTGTTTGGTCGGGCATAGGCGAAGTGGATACACAAACACCCTTCGATTCTACCATTCTACCCTGCTGTACCGTAAACCGTACCGTAATCTCCGCGCTCGAGTGGTTAACTATGGTAACAGGCCTTATTTCCAGTTCCGGTAAAAGAAAAGAGGGTTCATTTTCCGCCCCCGCAACTTCTTCTGCAATTTCAGTTGAAGCACCGCAGCCACCTAAAAAAAGAACTGCAAAAAAACATTTTATAACAGCAGCTCTCATAAACCTGATGCCACCATGCTGTAGTATTCGTTTATTTTCCATGTTTATTACTAAACCATCATAAGATATTACAGGGATTCAGGTATTTCACCAGTTGCTAATCTTGCCCTTTTTTAAAATTGACATGTCGGATTATGGCTTATGGAACTCGCTATCTCGTATTTCAATGCCACTTATACTTCAAAACCAGAGCGAGTTGCCTGTTTGTCTATCTTGCATATAAACCGCTCTTTAAAATCGATACAGTACCTTAAATATAGATCTTCAAAGGCTAAACACAGTATTTTATTGCAAAACGTAAATCCTGCAGAAATTATAACACTAATATTTTATGTGTAGTAAAGTAAATGGCCCGAATCTGCCCGTTATCATCCATTGCGATATCTTGTTTAAATGTTTAAACAAGTTTAGCCTAAAAGTTTTTAATCAGAACACTTTATATTTCACAGACAGCACTAAGCGCTATAATTTAAACGTTTACGCCTGCTTTACAAAAGTATTTTTACTTTCGGGGAAAGCATAGTTTATTCTGTAATCACGAAACGAACATCGAGATTTACGCTATCGTCCATACGAATGAACAAAAACCGGGGTCTTGAAATTTCAAAATCGGTCAATAAAATGTCAAAATTGGATAAAACCACCCAATTCCCTTCGGTACCGTCATACATGAGACTGCCTTCTATCTGTTTGTCCCGGGTAATTTCTTTTAGGGTGAAGCTACCCGTGGCTGTAACGCGAATCTCCTCGTTGCTTGATGGATTCCGGAAGTTTTCAGCATCAAAATCAGATAGCTTGCCCTCAAATAATGCGTAAGGATACCTGTCGGTTTCAAGATAATCTTTATGCATGTTGTTGTCCCGGCGACTATTGCCGGTATCAAGCTTGTTCAATCCGATTTTAAAGCTGAAAGCACCTGTTTCCAAGTTTAGCCCACCTTCGGCCAAATGGGTTATACCTGTAAACCGCTCAACTGTAGTACGCCCGTGAAATTCAGTTTTGGCTTCAACCACGCTTAGCTGCTGCGCCTGCAGAAAGCATGGAAAAGTTGTAAGGAGAACGACTGCAAACAGAAAAAAGGGGAGTCCTGTGTATTTAGTATAAATCATGCATCCTTAACATTTTGAAATAAGAAACCGTTCTTAGCCTCATGCGGTTTCCGGTGTACCTAAACGGATGTATCGTACACTTTAACAGAGGTCCACCATTTTTTGAATTCCGCCAGAAAAGCCTGATGTTTTTCGTGTTTCTGGTAGGTTTCCAGGTCTTCTTCATTTTGAAAAAGCATGTGCAGGCTCATACCATAGGCATTATCCACCACATCTCTGATTATTCCCGCCGGCGGACCAGCAAAGGTAAGCTGTATTACGCTCAGTTCGTTATTCAAATCAAATATCCGCTCGCGCTGCTGTTGGTATATCTCTTCGGGTGTATCTTCCTGGAAATAGAAATACACCGAGTGTAAAATCATCGATTGGGTCATGGCTCTTTTTTCTAATTTGGCCAGGCTGCTTATAAGCCCGGTATTATTGTTTTTTTAAATGCGACAAATTAATTATTCCCTAAAATCATCACTCCATCGGGGGGGGAAACAGATCGCCGCTTCGATCGTTTTGTTATTTAAGCTTGAACAGTGTCAACAAAAGTAAATTATCAAAATAGTTGATAATGCTCAAAACTTGATCATTTAAATGCATTTCGTTGGGGCTACCGCATTTTTAATTGCTAATTGCTAATTCCCCACCCCACCCCCTCCAACCTTTATCATATTCTGTTTGCAGCACTTTTTTTTGCTATATCATTGGTAATTTTCTTTTAAATACGCTTTAGCTGTTTTTGTAAATTCAGCATTCGGTCCGAATATCTTTAACGAAGGCTATGCAAAATCACTTTTTTGCCCGTCTTCTTCCCGAGTGTGGTGTATTTCCCACTGCCATTTTATTTTTTTCTCCTTATGCTTCATAAGTTTTCCGTACCGGCTTTTTTAGTCCATCTTTTTGGTGGGCTCGCCATGCTTTGGCTGTATTATAGCAGTGCAGCCTTGCGCTGGGAGGCTATTCCCCTGCATGCGGCCCTTGTTTTTTGCGGATTTTACGGAACATTGCTTATAGCAAAGAGTTTGCATCATGTCCTGCAGAGTAAGATTTCACCACTTGTTGCAGGGGTAGTTTCAGTTGGCATAATCATAGGTTCATCTCTCTGGTTTGTGGTTCAGCATATTACCACATTTATTGGCTTCATGTTCTGGACCGACGAGGTTTCGTTCTGGCAACTTTCAACCTATTTCACCCATATTCCGGTGATGGCAGAGCAGAGTGGCATATCGCTACCTGCTATCCTTTTGGCAAGCAGCCTTACACTTTTGGTTACCGCAACAGCCTACGGCTATTGGTCACGCCAGCTATTCAAACAATTTGAGGCGACCTCGCAACAATCGGGCTCTTATCTATGGCGCCTTGTTTTCCTAGCTGCCACAGTTTTGCCTCTTTTAACCTATGCGTTTCTCATTCATTCTGGTTCTTTCTTAAGCCTTCGGGGCGAACCCTTTGCCGATGCATTTCGCTCGGTTCGCGTTTACGATCTAAGATTTAAACCCACGCAACACGATATACTTGGCCACATTAACGCACGTCAGGAATTTATAAGCCAGATACCAGAGAATTTCGCTCCACGGCCCGTCGTGCTAATCATGCTCGACGCTGCACGCGCCGACCATATGTCGGTGTACGGCTACGATCGCCCCACAACGCCCTTCCTCGATTCGCTATTTACAGCAGGTGTACTTCATCGAACCGAATTTGCCGTATCACCCTGCTCACAAAGTGAATGTGGCATTACAGGAATGCTAACATCTGCCTTTTATCCCAGAGTGCATCAATCCAGTTACAAAATTCATGAAGCACTAACTGATGCAGGCTACAATACTCATTTTCTGCTCTCCGGCGACCACTCCCGTATGTACCCTTTCATGAAACGCTTCTACGGCGATCGCCTTACCACTTTTCGGGACGGCTTCGACTCTGAGCGCTATCCGGCCGACGATCAAGTGGTACTCGATTTTTTACGTGAAAGCCTCCATGCTTCAGATCCCGGCCCTGCGCAGATGTACTATCTGCACCTTATGAGTACTCATCTTATTGGTGCACAATACCCGGAAT
Organism: Balneolales bacterium; assembly: GCA_022565805.1. Classification (GTDB taxonomy): domain Bacteria; phylum Bacteroidota; class Rhodothermia; order Balneolales; family Cyclonatronaceae; genus Cyclonatronum. Next base: position 23,062 of record JAIULZ010000041.1, on the reverse strand, counting down.
TTGAGATATTCGAACCTAACAATTTTCAGGATCAGATGGCGATGATGGCTCGTGGCAGATTTGCGCCGCTAACCGATAAGGAGAGGGAACTCATTATCAACAATTACGACAACGGCATGCTGCAGGCCGACGATTTTATACGCCGCATCTTTGGTTTAATGGACCATTATGGCATACTCGATAGCGCCATTGTGGTGATTACCGCCGACCACGGCGAAGGTCTTGGTGATGGCGGCATTTTCGGGCATGCGCAGCACATCCACCTTTCAACCATTAACATCCCGCTGCTAATTTATGATGCCACTTTTGCCGGAGATGATATACCGGAGACCGATTTTGGCTCCCTTATTGATATACCAACCACTGTTTTCCCTATGCTGGGGCTACCAACTCCCGCAAGCTGGGAGGGCTACAACCTGATGCTGAATAATCGCCGTTACACGCATCACCTGAGCACTTTTCAAGGGGGGAACCAATCTGTAATTAAACGCTACGAATCGACATACTACATGCTGGATTATAGCAGAAATAGCGGCAACGTTTCCGTTTTTAACCTGAACACAGATCCGGAGCAAGAAATTAATATAAAAGAAAAGGTGCCGGATAATGTGCTGGAGCAGCTTATAAAAATCTACCGTCGAGAATTCCGCTCACCATTTTCGAATTAGCCCCCGAAATTATGTCGCCCGGAAGATTTTTCTCTTTTTTGGGCAAAAGGACAAAAACTGCTTCTGCCAAAGAAATATCACGTGCAGTCTTCGCAGAATAACTGAAACTATTCTGATGAAAACTTTATTATATCTTAGTACAAGAGTGTAGCATAAGTTACAGGCTATCAATCGTTTCACAATAGTCTAAAGGAAGGCTTTGCAAAACCACTCTTTTGCCCGCCTTCTTCCTTGGAGCAAAAAAGAAGGTTTTTCAAAGCCTTCTATAGAAAATAAAAGCAGAGTAGCCGAATACTCCCCGTGAAATTTTATCATTAAATCTGCTATGCTTTCGCAGTGTCGCCCGGGTATATTCTTTACAGAATATTATCTGATCATTACCGGAGGGGTCAAATCAGAGATCCTCTTTAAGATTATTGCCAGGATTTCAAAACTATTTATCCCATGGAAAACAAAACACTCCAGAACTCAACTTTTATACCGGAAATTTTATCCTCGCTAAAAAAGCAGGTGCCTAAAGTTCGTGTTCTCCTAAATTCTAAGCCATATTTATGTTTCGAACTTGTGGCTATATTTGCAGGATTACCTCTGCTGTTCTTCTTTGGCCTTGTTCCGCTACCTGAGCTACTCACGCTTGTTATTATTACAGCCGTACTCTCTATCTGGCTCTTTGGATTCGGCCGCGCAAATAAGTATCATTTTCGACTACCCGTTCGCAAACAAACGCTGAGGCATATTCTCATCCGGTTCGTCTTTGCCGCTACAGTTCTTACCGGCATTATTTTACTGCTCGAGCCTCAATATTTTTTAAGCCTTGTTCTTGAAAACCCTCTGCGATGGACCCTAATTATTTTGCTCTATCCAATTTTATCGGTGTTGCCGCAGGAGATTATATACCGGGTTTTCTTTTTTAAACGGTACGGCACCTTATTCACAAATAAGTATTTAATGATACACGTAAATGCCCTTGCATTCGGGTTTCTTCACATTATTTACGGAAATTTCACCGCTGTTTTTCTAACCTATGCTACCGGCTATGTTTTTGCGCGAACCTATCATTTTACGCGCTCATTCTGGGCAGTTTGTATTGAACATACGATTTACGGCATCTTTTTATTTACCATTGGTATGGGTCATTACTTTGTAAACGGCGGATAGTCTCCCTTCTAAATCTTAGCTATTCACAATAAACAGGCAGGCGATCACCCATTTCCGGCGATCGTCAGCCTGTATTAGAATAACCGATTTAAAGACCGGCCGTTTTAGTAGCCCACTGCTTGTCCGTCGGCTCTTGCTTCGCTGCCGCCTATGAAAACTCCTTTTTCATGATCGAACAAAATGCCCTGAAATCGGCCGTAAAACCCGCCGCCTATTTCAACTTGATGTCCCATTTCCCGCAGCTTTTCCACTATTTCGGGATCTATATCCGATTCGAAGCGCACAAGTCCTCCGTCTTTCAGATAGTCTCCGAACGATTCGGTTGGCTCGGTAGAATTAGTGTGCAACCATCTTATGGCATCGCTGGCTTCCTGCACGTTCATGCCAAAATCGATCATATTAACCAGAATTTGCACGTGCCCCATCGGCTGAAATTCGCCCCCCATTACACCTAAAGTAAACCAAGGCTTTCCATCTTTTAGCACAAATCCGGGAATAATAGTATGAAAAGGCCTTTTGCCGGGCTCATACACATTTGGATGCGCCGGATCTAGCGAAAAAAGCTCTCCTCTGTTTTGGAAGCTAAACCCCGTGCCCGGCACCACAAACCCGGTACCCATACCTCTGAAATTGCTTTGGATCAATGAAACCATATTTCCATCGCGATCTGCGGTTGTCAGGTAGATTGTACCGCCATCCCGAAGCCCGTCTATGCCGCTTGTAACCCGTTCAAGTGCGCGGTCTCCGATTAAGCTCCTGCGCTCGGCTGCATATTCTTTACTCAGCATACGCTCGAAAGGCAGTTCGTTAAAATCCGGATCGGAATAGTACTTTGCCCGGTCTTCGAAAGCCAGTTTTTTCGCTTCTATCATAACATGAAGTGCTTCAGGGCTGTTAAACCCCTTAGAAGCAAGATCAAATCCTTCCAGAATATTAAGCATCTGAATAACCGCCGTTCCCTGATTATTCTGGCCAATTTGGTGCATTTCGTAGCCACGATACGTACTATGAACAGTTTCTATCCATTCCGAACGATGCTGATCGAAGTCTTCGAAGCGGAGATAGCCTCCATGTTCGCGCATATAGGCATCTATTTTTCGAGTGATGTCTCCCCGATAGAAAACATCCCGGCCATGCTCACCCAGCAAACGATAGGTATTTCCAAGATCCGGATTTACCATGATTTCACCTTTTTCAGGTCCGCGACCATCTATGGTGAAAGTTTCAATAAACGCGCCCGGGCGGTCGGCCAAAAAACGGGCACTTCTTCGCCAGGCATCTGCAATGACTTCCGGAACCGGGAATCCTTGTTCTGCGTACATCACAGAGGGAGCCATGAGATCGCTCATCGGGAGTTTGCCAAAGCGCTCGTGGAGCTCAAACCAGCCGTCTATGGCGCCCGGTACAGATACAGAAAGCAAGCTTGAAGGAGGAATCCGATCCTCGTCCATTTCGCTTAAGTCGGCCATCAGCTGCTCGTAACTCAAGCCCAAAGGCGATCGGCCGCTGGCATTAAGTGCATAAAGCTGACCCGTTTCGGCATGCCATAAAATGGCATACAAGTCGCCGCCTATTCCATTACCGGTGGGCTCCATCAAACCCATTGCAGCATTTGTGGCAATGGCTGCGTCTATTGCATTACCACCCTGTTTAAGAATATCGAGGCCCACTTGCGCCGCAAGAGGGTGGCTTGTGGCAACCATTCCATTCGCCGCGATAACTTCGGAACGGGTAATAAAATGATTATTTAAACGATCGAACTGAGCATGAGCTGCCATAGAAACAGATAATATGATTAGTGCTGTACAGCTTACAATTTTAAACATAGAGCAAGTTTTAAGGGAAAAAAAAGAAAAAGAAAGCTATGATTAGGTCTTAAGTCGCTCAACCAACATTACCTCCACTCTGGAATACCCCTAATCTGGATTTCAGCAAGTCGGACAGGTAGCTTTCAAACTTGAAAACACTGCATGACATCAAATCAAATTACACCATAAGTGTTTTTTCATATTCTTTGAAGCTAATAATACGAAGGATCATTCCAAACGCATCTTTTGCCGTTCTCAGGTTAATCTGTTTTTGCAAAAAAGCTATCTATTCGCCTTCGATTCCAAGCTCGTATCGGAGTTAGAATGGGATGTATTTATTTTTTCGGTCTTTTTTATAATAACTAATTTAAACGCCTTGCTTCCCTGCCCAAAGCCCGCTCACCGAATCAACCAGCCCTTCTGCCTTTAACTCTCACCCAATCCTCAATTCCCTGCGTATTCAAAGATTTCAAAAAAAATAAAAAAACTTTTTTTAGGGTGACATAATGCTGTCACTCTGGCTTCCTATATTTATGAAGTGATCATAAACAAGCATATCACAAATCATAAATTTATATCTGGAGAAACATCATGAATACAGCAAAACAACTCCCTTTCCATTCCGGTTACAGCACCTTTACAGGCCTGCAGGCTGTTCCTCTAATCAAGATTGATGATAAAGCCGCAGCTTGTGTGCGTCTTTTTGGCTGGGAAGATTTGCCCGATCAGCTAATTAAAGCTATAGAAGATGATTTGATTGGCTTTCACAACGAAATAAATGGTCTTTACTGCACGAACGACCCCTCTGTTGTACGTCGTCGCAATTCTGTTCGTTACTGGATAGAAAACTATCTTAACGGCATTACCGGCTACGATACCACTTTACGTATGGTATCTGTTACGCTGTAGAAACTCGGTTAAAATTTGCAGCTATTACTTTTTAACCATCGATAAATAGCTGTTTATTGCCTGTATACTCAATTCTTCGGGGCGTGCAAGCATACAGGGAATTCCGCTTTTGATGAACAAACGCTGTATCTGCTCTTTTTCTATCAGATATTCTTCGATAGCAGCCCGTTTATAAATATCGCTCACAGTAGCAGATTTACCGACGCGGTCGAGTTCAGCCTGTGTATTCCGAAAAAGGAAAACGATTAGCTTATGTCTTCTGCTCATTTCCAGAAATACGGGCATTGCGCGTTCGGCAGCAAGAACTGACTCAAAGTTCGTGAAAAGAAAAAAGGCAGCACGGCTCGGGCTCGCTATTCGCACCTGTTGATAAAGACGTTCAGGCCGGGATTCTCCAAAACCGGGCCTCAATGCATAAAGTTGTTCAAAAAAGCGCTGGAGTTGTAGCCGTTCATTTCCCGCTTTTACCGAAAGCGTGGTTTCGTCTCCATAAATCAACAGACCCGGACGATCTTCTTTTTGCAGAATAACGTGCGCCACTCCAAGCGTTGCGTTAACGGCGTAATCTGCCAGCGTCATATTCTGGAACGCCAGCTCCATCAAGCGGCCTGTATCCACAATCAGATAGATATTCTGAGACCTTTCTACCCTGTACTGATTTACCATCAACCGGGCAGAACGTGCTGTCGCTTTCCAGTTTATCATCCTTTGATCATCGCCATTACGATAATCCCGTATCTGCTCGAATTCCAGCGCCAGATCCTGCGTCAAAATACTTCGCGAGCCACTATTACTTGCTCTCTGTATGGTAGCCATAAGGGTGTATTCCGGCAGCTTTCTGTACGAAGGATAAACCCTTACTTCCTGAACCGACCCTTGTTTGCTATCAGAAGAAACTCTTCGGCGAGCCAAACCGATGCTACTTTCGCAAAATATATGTACTTGACCAAACACATAATGACCGCGCTTTACAGGCTTGATTTCATAAGTCCATTTTCGGGTTTCGCCGGGAGTCAACACATAGTCAGCAATATCTGCAATACTGCTTAAATGCATGGGAAGCTCATCGACCACCTCACATTTTATTGAAAAAGAGTAGGGGTTGAAAAAAGTGATGAGTACCGGGTTGGCATCGCCATTGGAAAATTTTTCATCACACACACGGCATGGGCCTTCAGGTGTTAAGACATATAAACGGTAAATATCGGTTAGTAGAGTCAGCAGAACTCCGGCAATAGCAAGGTATGCTATCCAGAGCAGCCAGCTTAGCCACATGGCTGGCAAAAAAAGCAGCAGAATTAAGCTGGCGTATCTAAAAAATCGAGGAGTTAAGAAGAGCCCGGGTAACATATTATAATCGTTTATCGCGGTACGGTAACCGCATTGAGCAACCCCTGTAGCATAGAGTCTATAGTTCGGCCCTCAATTTCTGCTTCTGCTGTTAGCATTATACGATGACGAAAAACCGGCACAACTGCCTGCTGAATATCCTCAGGTGTAGCAAAGTCGCGACCATCAATTATAGCCAATGCTTTGGAAGCATTTAGCAGCGCAATTGAGGCGCGGGGAGAAGCACCAAGCTGGATTAAGCGGTGGTTGCGTGTTTTTGTGGTTAATTCTACGATGTAATCAAATAGTTGATCTTCTACATGCACCTTCTGCACAGCGCGCCGGGCGTCGACAATTAAAGAGGCCGAGACAACGGGTTTAAGTGTTTTAAGCTTGTCGAAGGCAGGTTGCCCGTGATGCGCCCTTAGCATGAGCGTTTCAGATTCGGTATTCGGATAGTCTACGGTCAGCTTAAATAAAAAGCGGTCTACCTGCGCTTCGGGCAAACGATAGGTTCCCTCATGCTCCACCGGGTTTTGGGTAGCAAGCACAAAAAAAGGTTCTTCCATCGTAAATGTATCACCACCAGAACTAACCGTGCGTTCTTCCATCACTTCAAAAAGAGCCGATTGAGTTTTTGCAGGAGCACGATTTATCTCATCTACCAACACAAAATTGGAGAATACCGGGCCTTTATGATAGACAAATTCCTGAGTACGGGGCGAAAAAATACTGGTGCCGGTAATATCGGCGGGCATAAGGTCGGGGGTAAACTGTATTCGGCTGAATTTAACCCCGCAAACAGCCGCTAGTGCTCTCGCCATTAGTGTTTTGGCCAGGCCGGGAACCCCTTCAATAAGCACGTGGCCATTTGCAAGAAGTGCAGCAAGCAGCATTTTTTGCGACTCATCCTGGCCTACAAGCACTTTACCGGTTTCTTCCCGAATACGGTCGAGACCCTGCTGAACGGCTGTTAAATCTGTTCGCTGTTCAAATTCTGTTGATGGCTCCATAGCTGAAAGGATAGTTAGTTAGGTAAATGAATATCAGGAAGGAATGTAATTTCAAAAGATAATTTCACCCTAATGCAAGACCGTTTAAATTAACGACCACAGACCAATTTACAAACCCGGTAGCCTCTTTTAATTCGTAGAATTAACGAATTCCTAAACCTGATTAGCTAAGGCCTCATAGCTATTCGTGATTCCGCCCCTTTCCCTATCAACCGGCCTCCTCATTTGGCTAAAATTTTTATGAAACAGGCTTTGGTCAGCAGATGTTTTCTGTGTGTAAGTAATTTGATTTATCATCATACAGATACCCAACCGGGGTCTGCCGAAAATATCTGGCAATGCGAAGTCAGGCTTTTTCGTGTGTTACAGCTTCGAAATATGAGACTGTACCAGCCTGTTGCAAGATTTACAATAAAGCAGACCCCGGATTTTTTTAAAAAGACAGCAGGATGCGATACGTAATCTGCGACAAAAAGTGTCGCGCAGTATTTTACTGCAGCTTCTCAAGCTATTTAAGTCTCTTCTATTTCTGCGTTCTACATATTTCCTCTAAACGCAGACACTCGATTTGTTGCTATTTCATTATTAAAAACCTTACGAATCTGCACTTTTATCCCCTCTCTGTCTCTGACTCTGCCCGCCTGTATGCCCGGGCTCCGGCGTTGATTACGAGAAAATAAAAGGTTCTTCGAAGACAAAGAAAATAACCTTAATGGATGGTGTCTGCATAGAAAACTAAAGAGTCTATCACATTATGATAAAAATATACCGGACCATTAGAAACCTCTTCTTTTTTTTCCTTCTGCTGCCATTGGCTTACCATGGGGGCGAATCTACTGCTTTTGCACAAGAGCCTGCCCACTATTTTGGTGATCCCAGAGCCGGATTTTCTTTTGGATATACCAGCAGTGGCTTTACAGGAACAGCAAGCTCGGTATATGATTCCAGAACATCATTAATGGGTTCTTTTTTTGTGAATTTCCGGTTAACACAAGATGATTTACTTCGGCTTCAGGCCGCATTAGGCGTTCAACCCAGAGGAGCGACATCTAAATTCGGAAACGTGCAGTTAGATTTTTACTCTCTTTATCTGGACGTTCCTGTTTCTGTGCAGCTGTCTCCCCTTGCCAGCGGTAACCTTCGCCCTTATGCAGAACTCGGCGCTTATTACTCTATTCTGATTGACAGTGAAATTAGTTCCGGTGACCAAAGTGTGAATATTACCGAAAGCCTGTTCGAAGAAGATTTTGGCATTCTTCTGGGTGGCGGAATGATCGTACGGCTCCAAAACAGAGTCGATCTTGTTATGGGCCTGAATTATATGATGGGACTTCTTGATTTTACGATCGACGATAATATTAGTCTGAGACATCGTAATTTGAATGCCTTTCTGGCTCTCAAATTCGGCATTTAGTTTAGAGAAGAGTTTTTCTCAAACTGATTACGATAAAAATCGGGTTAGTTAAAGGTCGAAAGACATTCGTATAAATCCCTTTAGGGAAAGCTACCTTTCTGATTTTCTTTTATAATTTTGAATTGGGCATCACTAAAAAGCCTGCGCAAGCGTAGTTAGTTATTTCTATAGATCACCAGTTCTTAATATCAATATTTGGGTTCTTAAGTACGCATTTTATAATGTGCATATTTTTTTACCAGACCGTCTTCAATTTTTGAAATGATTTTGCGCCTTTAAGGATTAGTTCTGCTATGAGTCAGTCTTTGTTACTCCTCAGGAATCATTTTGCACTGACTCCAGAAACCGGCATCGTGCCGGTTGGCTGATGCTTTCTAAACGGCGGCAAATTCCCCGCGCTGTATCAGTTTTTTGATAACACATTGCCGGAGTGATTCGGCACGTACAATAGGATTGTTTGAACCAGCATAAAAGAGACGAGTTTGGCGAAAAGCCGCTTGGAAGCCTGCTTTTGCAGCAGGCCGTGCCCGCATCTGTCGGCATTTTAGTTATGTCGATTTATGGCGTAGTAGACACCATTTTTGTGGGGTTATGGGTAGGGTCACTCGGTATTGGTGCGATTACTGTTATTCTGCCGGTTACTTTTTTGATTGGCAGCGTTGGCATGGCTATAGGTGTGGGTGGCGCCTCCATCATATCAAGAGCTTTCGGCAGAAAAGATGACGTAACTGCCCGGCGCACCTTCGGTAATCAGGTATTACTAACCGGGTTTTTAGGCATCATTTTTATTTCAGGGGGCTATTTCTTTCTGGATGAAATTGTAGCGCTTTTTGGTGGCAGAGGCGAAATAGAGCCACTCGCTGCCGAATATTTCCTAATAGTGCTGCTTGGAGTTCCTTTTCTGGCCATCGCAATGATGTGTAATAACGTGATTCGAGCAGAAGGTTATCCGCGAACAGCTATGCTCACGCTTATTATTCCCGCCGTTGTAAACATAATTCTGGACCCTATTCTTATTGTGTATTTCGAAATGGGGATAGCTGGAGCAGCCTGGGCTACTGCAATTTCTTACATGGCAAGCTCCGCTTATGCTGTCTTTTTTTTCGTCTTTGGCGATTCGAAGCTAAAACTTAAAGTATCTGATCTTAAACCAGATTTTTTACTAATTCGGGAGATCCTTTCTCTTGGCTCTGTTACTTTTGCCAGACAAGGCACTATCAGCTTCTTATCTATTGTGCTAAATAACTCTCTTTTTATCTATGGCGGCGAAACTGGCCTATCTATATACGGCATTATAAACCGGGTTATGTTTCTGGCTAATTTTCCTGTTTTAGGAATTACTCAAGGTTTTCTACCCATTGCAGGATATAATTTCGGAGCAAAAAAACCGGAAAGAATAAGAAAACTTATTCGTATTGCGGTTGGTTCTGCAACAGGCATCGCACTGGTTATTTTCAGTATTATTATGCTTGGTGCCCCCTGGTTTGTGCAGTGGTTTACCAACGAACAAGAGCTCATTGACGCAACCGTACCTGCTTTACGAATTGTTTTTCTGGCCACGCCTTTAATCGCCGTTAATTTAATAGGAAGTGCGTTTTTTCAATCTGCGGGTCGCGCTTTTCCGGCTTTGGTCCTGGCCGTATCAAAACAAGGTCTTTTGCTAATCCCGCTTATTTTAGTCCTTCCTTTGAGTTTAGGCATAAACGGTATTTGGATTGCCTTTCCCCTTGCCGATACCGGAGCCGCCATTATTACAGGCATTTATTATAAAATGAAGTTCAAGGAAACGATACAGAATCCCGAGCCCGATGCGAAGCCGCTGCCTCAGGATTAGTTTATTTGCTGTAATATCTGTCGACACTCAGTTCAGTTTTCATACTGGAAAGAAAATAGCAGCCCCTGATTCGGCAGAATACTTATAGGGCTGTGCAAAGCTATTTCATTTTGATCACCTTCTGTTGCGAGCAGACAATGCAGCGAAGGGCGTGTAAGCCCCATTTCAGAAAACAAAGCGGCTTCATCTAAAGGAACCGTTTCATCAGAAAAGTTGATTAGCACTAAATAGGCATTTGAATCATCAATATGATGCCTTACGTACCCAAGCACGGCATCAGGCAGATTTTCGAGCAAATTAATATCACCAAGCAGCAGCGCTTTACTCTCTTTTCGAATTTGGATGAGTTCCTTTACAAATCGAAGCATTGAGCCGGATGTCTTTCGCTGTGTAGAAACATTTTGGTGAGATGCATCTTTGCCAAGCGGCAACCATGGAGTAGACGCCGGCTTAGTGAATCCGGCATGCGTTCTGTCGTTCCAGCGCATTGGTGTACGAACCGGATCGCGCCCGAGTCCGAGTCCGGGAGTTAGTAATTCCCACGGGTCCTGCACTCTGTCGGGGGGTATTTCTACATTTTCCATACCGAGTTCATCTCCGTAATAGAGCGTGGGCGTTCCTTTTACCGTAAACAATAATAAATGTCCGTTTCTGGTCTGCTTGGCACCGGCACGCGTGGCAAAGCGGGGCTGATCATGATTGCTGAGCACCCAGTTTGGCCAGCCATTTACAGGCAGAAATTCATTAAATTCATGTATATATCGTTTAACATTTTCTTTGGTCCAGGCCGAAAATATTAGCCTGAAATTAAAGGGTAGATGAAACTCGGGTTTTTCGGGCGTTCCGAAGTGTTTACAAAGCTGTTCGATACTAAGGTTCATCTCGCCAATGGTGACCTTATTATCGAATTCATCGGCCGTTTCGCGAATCCAGCGGTTAAACTGATGGATGTCCGGCGTATTTTTGGTGTTTTTTTCCGTAACTCTGAAAGACGGATCCATACGCTCGGTCCAGTCGGGATTAAGCGGGTTGTCTTCAAAATCAGGATGTTTCATCACCCGGTAAGAAACATCAACCCGAAAGCCATCAACACCTCTTTTGAACCAAAATCGCAGAATTTCCTGCATAGCGGCCCGTACTTCAGGGTTACGCCAGTTGAGGTCGGGTTGTTCTTCCAGAAAGGTATGCAAATAATATTGGCCTGTACCATCATCAAACTTCCAGGCCGATTTCCCGTCGAAGCGGCTTAGCCAATTATTGGGCGGAGACCCGTCTGGTTTGGGATCTTTCCAGTAATACCAGTCTCTTTTCGGGTTTGTACGACTGCTTTTAGACTCCAGAAACCAGGGATGCTCATTCGAAGTGTGATTTGGCACAAAATCCAGCACTACTTTTATGTCGCGATTATGCGCAGCAGAAATAAGCGCATCCATATCGGCGATGCTGCCAAAAGCAGGATCAATATCGGTATGATCCGAAACATCATACCCGAAATCGGCCATTGGTGATGGGTAAACCGGCGAAATCCAGATGGCATCGGCACCAAGCCATTTTAAATAATCCAGCCGGGACGTAATTCCAGGCAAATCCCCGATCCCATCTCCGTTAGAATCCTGAAAACTACGCGGATAAATATGATAGATGACGGCTTTTTTCCACCATTCGCCAGACATATTAGCTTATTTTATTTTGTGTGTTAATAATTATCTGAGATTTCGCCTTACTGCCAGCTCTAAGTCCAGACAATAAAATATCGGTACTTATGCCTTATCAACAGATTTTGCAATCGTTTCGGCTTTATGGCGAATCGTGGCCATAGTGTTTTCATCTGCAACTATACGATCATGAAGCTGTTTAACTTCTTCTGCCAGTTTTGCATTGTGAAACGAAAAGGCAATATTTTGCACCTGATTTACCCGTTGCTTTACAGCTGTTTCGTTTAATTCCCCGGCTGTTAAAGGTCTGGCTGCGCCCCAGTCTATATGCACAATTTGTGGTAAACCCGGAGCAAGAGGATTGGCATTTTCGGGCTGTACAATAAAATTAGCCGCATGCCAGTCGCCATTCTCTGTATCTAAACATTCGCAAACCTGTTGGTGCAACAAAATATAGGAATAGAGCTCATCATTCATCCGGCCGGGCTTTTCCAAAACATACTCCTGCAGGGTAGGCCCGGTAACATAAGGTTCTATAATATAGCCAAGCCCTGATATAAGCTGAACCGGATGGTTAAAGGCTGCGCAAACTTTCTCCAGAATCCCTTCTTCAAGGATAAGGCTAAGTCGCCCGCCCGATGTTACTAAAGAGCCGTCTCGCGTTAATTTTGGCATATTCTCGGGTTTGCCCTCATAAGAAGAGCTGCCGAGTTCGGCTTCATGAAAAGGCTCGGGTCCCGGTTGCTTCGCTACAAATTTAAGCTCCGGCGCAATAAGCACAATACTTCTGCGATGCCTGCCCATTATGTACTCACCCTTGAGAATAAGCATTAAGCCGCTCTTTTGCAGGTGCCTGCTCTGCCACTCTTTTATTTCCGCGACCGTTTCCTCATCATTATTTGCGAAACTGTTTCTGCGCAAATCTTCTATGCGCACCATTTGCCCCATCAGCTCGTCTATAAGCAATGCCCGCGGCATTTTGCAGGCTTCTACATTAACGAGAAGATCATCGCCGGCTTGTAGTAGCATATCATATAGCCAATCGGCATAGCCAAGCATACAGTCTGTGGTGCCGGCAAAAGCTTTTTCTTTGCGAAATTCATGAAGCTTTATGATGGCACCGGCGACTACATGAACATCAGCTGTGCCGAATTCTTGTTCGAGCCTGTCTCCGGTAAGCGTAGATGAAGCGCCGTAAAAGCGAATTTGTTTTCCCTTTTCTTGTAAAACTATGGCTTCGGCAAGAAGCGGGTCTTCTTTCCAGGGTGTGTTATCCATGTTGCGGATAACACCAAAATAAACCGGACTCCATCCGCCCAGGTTTCGGCTTAGATACTCTTCATCTTTCTTCAAAAACTCTAATGGAATCAGACGGTCGGTGGTCGTATTTATCAAGTTTCTGTGTGGGTCGTCTCTTGCAATAAGACTCTGTATATCGGGGCGTATTCGCAACCTTTCTACCCATTCGGCTTCGGCCTGTATAGTAGGCCGCTGATGCACTATTTGAATGTTTCGGCCGCGTGGCCCGGCAGCCATATCGTATAGGAAAGACGAGACCGCCGGCCGGTTAAGCGGTATATTTACTATAAAAAACTGCTTTGGTGTACTCATAAATGTATTAAATATTTTGGGTACGGCGTTTAAAGCTGCGTATTACTAGCTTTTAACGCTATGCCCGGATACCAAATAGATGATTTTATCCATACCAGAAGTGTAATAGGTGTATCTGTAAGTTTCTAATGGAAACTAAAGCTCTGTAAAACTATCCTGAGTCTTAAATCAGAAATCTTTGGTCCAACAGATGACAGAAAAGAACATACTCCCCATTAACACTAAAAGCACGACACTACGCATTTTAAAAAACAAAATACCAATCTAGCCGCTCTTACACGGGCTATACCAATTAAAGGTTATCCCCTCAAACTTTGTTTTAGACAGTCTTAACAACTTAAAATAAAAAAACCCTTATAGCATGAAAGTCTGTCACGTCTATATTTCTCCTAAAATTGCTCTTATTTAAGCAATCGTTTGCGTTAGTATTATGCAAAGCAAACATCCAAAGTAAATTTAGATTCCCCTACAAAGCAACAGCAAAATGGTTTCTCCAAGCCGGTCATTTGCTTGCTTTCTGGCAAAAAGGGTTTAAAAGAAGAGATGCCATCACCCGAAAAGCCAGTAACAAACTGCAACCGAAGCAATTACGCCGGCAAAATCGGCAATAAGGCCAGCCTGCACGGCATAGCGTACTTTACGAACGCCAACGGCGCCGAAATACACGGCTAACACATAAAACGTAGTTTCAGTAGAACCAAACATGGTTCCGGCAACTTTTACGACAAAAGAATCTTCGCCGTACGCAGCAATCAGGTCTGCCATTACTCCTACCGAGCCGCTGCCCGTTAGCGGCCGCATGATGGCCATAGGAATAACTTCTGCGGGAAAGCCAACCAACGCAAGCACCGGACCAAGCAGATCTATAAGCATTTCCATGGCGCCGCTCGCCCGGAACATACCAATTGCAAAAAGAATCGCGACCAAATACGGGATAATCCGCACCCCAATCTGAAAACCTTCTTTTGCGCCCTCCACAAATACTTCATACACATTTACCTTCTTTAGGAGACCGTAGAGAGGAATTGCAACTATAATTAACGGTAGAACAAGAATGCTGAGAATTTGCATAATCAATTGAATTTATCGGGTGTAAAAATTTGCAGGATGATAGAGCCCGGACGCATCAGGCTGTTTCTGAGACCGAATCATCGGTATGTACCGTTTGTTCGGGGAATTTTCTAGCGTAATAGCTGGCGGCCAAAATGCCCGTACAGAGCGAGATAAAAGTTGCAATAATAATACTGTAAAAAAGCTCGGATACACCCACGCCCAGCAGCGCAATAAGCGTTACCGGAGGCACCAGCTGCACGCTTGCTGTATTCATAGTTAGAAACATACACATAGCATTTGTAGCCGTTTCTTTATCCGGATTTAGCTTTTGCAGCTCCTCCATTGCTTTAATGCCGAGAGGAGTTGCCGCATTTCCCAAACCAAGCATATTTGCAGATAGATTTAGGCTTATCGCACCTAAGGCGGGATGATCTTTGGGAACATTTGGAAATAGAAACCCAAGTACCGGGTTAACAACTTTAACCAGCTTAAAAATAAGCTTACTTTCCTCGGCTATTTTCATGAGGCCAAGCCATAGCGCCATTATTCCTATAAGGCCGATAGCCAGGGTAACCGCAAATTCGGCCATATCGAAGGCGGCTGCCGTTATTGCGCGCATTTTAATGAGGTGTACTTCGGGTAGCACAATAGAAACTCCGGCAATGCCTGTTACCTGCGCTGTAACAAGCGCACGAAGCTGAGAACGGTCGCGGGCATCCTGGTTTTCTGCAATCTCGAGCCAAAGTGGCGGTAGCCCATCCTGTACTGGAATAATGAGTTCGGTACCAGACTCGGAAGGATACCACTCTGCCCGGAAAAGCTTATCGGAATCAGTACCGGAGTCATCCGGAATCCTGAACTGGACATTTTGCCGCTTAGCCTCGGAAGCACCTTCCGGAAAACTTAGAATTACGGTGCGCTCGGTGCCGTTTTCGTAGGTGTTGCTCACATAGTCTGTAACATCGCTGGCCATAGCAAAAAGCAAACTAAAGACTATCAAACCGGCCCAAATGTAGTTTAACATAAACCTTAATGTGAATTGTTAGAATACTGTAGGAGTTATTATGATGGTGAATCTCTGCGGAGACCAGTGTCCAAAATAGATAAAAGAAGACTCCAAAAAATCAAAAGATTTTACTGCTTCCAGCGTCTTATTTCAGAAAAAGCAAGCTGTTCTTTTCACAATCAATCGGGTAGTACCGGCAAATCAACTGCTGGTTTACGGCTTATAAAGGTCAAAGAAATCACTTCGGGTATTCAGCGTTTTCTCTTTCAATATTCTGTATAACATACAGTTAGGCAAAGGCTAAAAATAATGATCCCTGCATGTAAAAATTCCAATGACCTGAATATCATTTTTTCTTACATTACCCGTAAGTATTACAGTAATCCGGATGAATTAAGGCTGGTTATATTCTTATTAAATCGCATAAATCAGATTTCCTTGTCTAAGAGGTCGTGTCCGGAAATAAAATAGTGAAGACTGTTGAGCAAGAAAATCAGAGGCTCGAGGCTCTTTTTAGTCTCTATAAAAAGCATGTTTCGTATCTGATTTATCTGCATGAATTGTGGTAGTATGTCGGATTGGAGCAATCCTAAAGGTAGTTTTATAAATATAATCTCCGGATTTTTGTAGAGGTGCAATGTCCGGGATCTAGAATCGTTGTATTTCCGGTTTAAGGTGTATCGGGAACGATAAAAGGTGATGAATTGATAATCTTATTCTCAATTTCTGTTTCGAATTAACATTTTTTAGAATAAAACTCATTTGTTGAAAACCGTATTAATTGATGATAATTCGGATAATCTTCTACATTTGCGCACTCTACTGACTGCGTATTCTGATCGAATCCGGATTGTAGGTGAAGCCTCCAGCGTTGCTGAAGGCTTAAAAACTGTGAAAAATACACAGCCGGATCTTCTTTTCCTGGATGTAGAGCTGGGTGATGGCACTGGTTTTGATTTACTTGGTAATCTATCTGGATTTGAAGGCATGGTTGTATTTGCTACCGCCTTTGGAAAATATGCTATACGGGCGTTTAAGCTTAATGCCGTCGATTATCTGCTTAAGCCTGTGCTGGCAGAAGAACTCGAGCTTACCATTTCAAAAATAACAGAATGGGCCGGGGTTCTTAAAGAAAATGAAGGCTTCAGAAAACTATATCGAAAGTCGTTGCTTCAGGCTGCAAACCAGCATAAATCACCCGATAATCCGGATAAAATCGTTATTTCTTCGCATCTCGGTATGGAAATGATAGAAACAAAGGGTATCAACTTTATTGAAGCCGATAATACATACTCCCATGTTCATCTTAAAGAAGGCCGTAAAGTAACCGCATCGCGGCCTTTAATTGAATTCGAAGACATACTCGACCCATCCACTTTTTTCAGAATTCACCGTTCATATCTCTTGAATGTAGAAAAGTTGAAGCGCTTTTTACCCAAAGAGGCTCGGGTTGAGCTCCAAAACGGTACTTCACTACCTGTTTCGAGACGTAAGTCTTCTGCATTTTCCTCTTATCTGAAACAAATGAACAGAAACTAAGTGCAAATGGCCTTGGCTGATAAATGGTTTGGGGGATGGCTAACAGCTTTTCTTTGTAGCTTTCTTTTTATTAGCCTCTGCACCACAGAAACATATGCACAGCGGGCAGAGCCTGTTCACTTTCTGCCCGACACCATTATTTATGATTTCCTTCGCGATAAAAATGGCATTTTGTGGATAGGTACCGATTCCGGCCTGATTCGCTATGATGGTTTTCGAATGGAGCGTTACACTATGGCAGACGGACTACCCGGAAATGAAATCCTGATGCTTGTGGAAGGTAATGACAGCAAGATTTGGTTGTTAGACTTTTCCGGAGCCACATCGTATATAAAAAACGATATCATTTACAGCTACCTCAACAGCTCCTATTTTGCCGAAATAACTCCATCGACCCCGCATCTTGCTGGTCACGTAGCAGCAGATACTACATGGGTTTCGTGGGAAGACGGACGTATTGGTAAATTTACTCCACAGGGTGTCGAATTTGTTAATCTTAGCCAGGCAATCGTATATCGATATATCTATCAATCTATGGATGGTTTACTAACGTTAACCGGCCTTAGAAAGAAAACCACTGTGATAGAAGAGGTTGAAACAGAGCATGAAGGTTTCAATCATGAGTTATCGACGGGCCGGCTATTTTATCACACAGGCGGTGTTTACGTGCCATCAAATTCTGTTTGGGTACGAATTTATTCAGATCCTTCTACCTCTGACCCGGAGAATTACGAAGAAGAAAAAATACTCGACTTTAGCCCGTACGGCTTAAGCGGAATGATGACATCGGCCGTACACACCTTCGATGGCTTTGTCGCTGCAGGGACTTCAGATGGTCTTTATTTTTTTGATCCAGCAAAAGATAAAAAGGCCATCACCGCTCTCGACAATGTATATGTAACACGCGTTATTTCGGATAAGGAGGGAAACATTTGGGCTTCTACCTTAGGTAGTGGCTTGTACCTTTTCCCTGCCGGCTACTGGCACATTAAAAGTACATCCGCCGATATTCTGAATATCTCAACCTTTAGAAATGTTGCTTTATTAGATGATGGCCGGGCCTTTACAGGAACTACGTCTAACGGCTTATTATTGGTGGACTTTTCTGGCACTGAGCCCGCAGCCGTTGGAATGGATTCTGAGCTATTTTCCAGATTGGGCAACCAAATTTCATTTATTGAGATTCGCGACAACTGGCTCGTAGCGGGTGGTGTTTTGCAGATAATTGTCGCCAGGAAAAACGCGGATGGAGTATACGAACTGGTCCATCAGACCGAGTTTTCGGCTCCCAAAGGTATACAGTTTATAAACGACCACGACTTTATAATGACGGGAGGAAGCGGTGTTTACAGGCTTACCTATTCAGAAGCTGAGGGCGTCTATAGCGAGGAAATCCTTTACAGAAACCGGATTACTACAGCATTTGAAAACGAAGAGTTTGGGCTGCTGATAGGAAAGAATACCGGCTTATACTATATGAATCCCACTAATGGTGAGCTAAAAAATATTGTTACAAACATACAAATTACTACCATAAAAAAGATTTTGAATGGTAAGTTACTTGTTG
Organism: Balneolales bacterium; assembly: GCA_022565805.1. Lineage (GTDB taxonomy): Bacteria > Bacteroidota > Rhodothermia > Balneolales > Cyclonatronaceae > Cyclonatronum. The sequence continues at coordinate 4,498 of JAIULZ010000041.1, read as the reverse complement.
GAACAAACGGTTCGGGTTTATTCTATTTAGAAAAAGCGGACGAGCAGATTCTGGCTAAACCCGTGCTCAACACAGCCACTTTAGTGCCTACCATTCGTGAGATTGTTCAGCAGAACGAGCGCTTTATCTGGCTTGCGGGTTCTAATGGAATTTTCCGCTTAGATAATCACAATCAAAACCTTCAGCTTAAAGATACCGGAAATATTTACTCGGCCGATATACATGAAAATAAAATTGTTTACCTCTCTTCTAACAAACTAATAGAGCGTCCCCTTACGATACCGGCTCCGCCAGAGGTAAAACTTTTCTTAAACGGGCTCCGCATAAGTACCGATCAGCAGCTCATTTCCCAAGACCAACCCCTCCGTTTTCCATATAACCAAGGGCAGATTTCGTTCTATGCCACCGCACCATATTTCAGAAATATTGGAACCACAGAATACCTGTATATGCTTAGACCTGCCGACCAAAGCTGGATTAAAAATGCCGGGCCCGAAATCATTTTCCGTAATCTCAGACCCGGACAATATCAGCTGTATCTTCGCGCAGGCAGTAGCGACGATGTCATAGAATCGGATGATTTAATTATCTCATTTGTAATAGTGCCACCTTTTTGGCAACAGCCCTGGTTTTTAGTAATAAGCTTTCTTCTTCTGGGTCTTGTAATAAGTGCGGGGGTTCGGATCCGAATTAAAAAAATCAGACATCTCGAGCAGGAGCGCCTCGCTCAATATAGACAGCTGGTAGAGCTGGAGCAGCAGGCCCTCAACGCCATGATGAACCCGCATTTTATTTTCAACGTCCTTAACTCAATACGCCACTACATGAGTGGCAGTAAAATAGAGGAGGCAGAGTTATATCTCCAGATGTTCGCGCGCCTTATACGGCTACAGCTCGAAAGCAGCTACCGTAAATATATCTCTTTAAAAGACGAATCTGAGAGACTTAAAACCTATGCCGGACTCGAACAACTTCGGCTTAATCAGGCCTTCAGCTTTCATATTTCATTTTGCGCGCAATCTATGGAGGAGGCCGAAGATATAGAGCTGCCCCCTATGCTTTTGCAGCCCTTTATTGAAAACGCGATAAAACACGGTATCGAGCCAGAATCGGGCTACAGCAATGCAGACCGCTCTATACATACTTCTTTCGAACTTTTAAATCAGCACCAGCTCGAAATTAATATTGTGGATAACGGAACAGGAATCCATAGCAGTCTCGAGGTATCCAATTTGTCTGATTTCATAAGGATATACACGTCAGAAAGTTCGTTTGATGGCAACCCTGAAAAACATGGCCATCAGTCACTGGCAATGCGAATTATTGCGCAACGACTCGAACTACTCGCGCAGGAGCATGGGGTGGCTGCAGATTTATCCATCAGAAAGGCAAAAAACGGCAGTGGTACCGCGGTAAGACTTGTTTTACCAGTTTAAAAAAGATATTCTTGAAATCACAACTTTATTAGTCGGAAGACTTACAAGCACTTGCTTGTTGAAACAACTTTTTTTAATATAAAAAGAACAGCCACCTGTCTCCAGGCAGCTGTTCGATATCCACATTTAATGTGGAACGTCATTAACATCTCTCATAGACGAACACAATTACTTACAAGGTGTAAGAATCAAAGGAGAATCTGCATCAGATTTCAGGTGTTTTTTGGGTGTTTCTTGATGAATAGTTCTTGATGAACAGCTCCAATGCAGAAAGAGGTGAAGATGATAGCGTTGAAAAAAAGTTAAACAAATGATCAAAGAACAGTCAGAAAAATGCAATCTTACTTGCTTTGATATTAATATAATCACCCAACAAAACGCATTTCCACTTTATCTCGTAAGCGGTATTAAATAGCTTGTAAACGGTATTTTGGTGGGGGAATAACCGCTAACCGCTATCTCAATGAACTAATCTTACGCTTTTTGCTGGCAAAGATGATGGTTTTACCCAAACAATCTCCACCCTTCAGTTTCTCAATCTGGTTGAGTATGGTCGAATTGGTGGAAAAGATGATGCGCGCCACCGTGTCGTTCTTTTCTTCCACCAGATTTACTATGGGCACGTCCGGCAGGTGTTCCGAAAAGCTTTTGTAGGCCTGCTTTACCAGCGGATTGCGGTCAGCCAGAAAAAGTATGCGCTTGGCCCATTTATATCTGAGAAGCACGTCGGCAATGGAGAAAGCCGTTCGGGTTTTACCAGATGCCGCGCCCGTCAGCAGGCCGCCTTCGCATCAAAATAAACCAGCCGCTCCATGGCCGATGCATCATCGATGAATTCGGGCCAGTCGGGATGGAGAAAGGTGAAGTTAGACATAGACTCTGTTCTGCTGATAAACCAAATTATGTGGAGGCGCCCATATCCTCAAGAAGCTTTTCAGAGAAGACCGGCAGTGATACACCAAGTTTAATTAGTACTGATTCAAGATCTGTTTTTCGTTTTGCTGCAATAGACGCTACTTTAGCAAATACAATAGCTGGATTTATTGAATATAATGAAAGCAAATAATCCTGTGGATGAACTGCTTTTATGTCCCACTTATCGAGGTGTTTTGGCTTGAAATCTTTTAGGTTAAATGTGACGATCAAATCTACTTTGTCTTTTACAGCTGCTGCCAGTACATGCCTGTCTTTTTCATCATTGGCCATTAATGGAATAAGTTCTTCATATCCGCTAATTCGGGCATCAGGAAATACTTTTTTTAATACCTTTTGGAAGGAATCTGCAAGTTCCGTGTCCCATCCCAGCTTTTCTGTGTGGGTCGTGTATGTTTCTTCTAAAATTTTATCAGACCAGCGGGGTATTAGCATTCGTGGACTCTCAGCAAGCTTTGGATAGAGATCACATACCCTCGCATTCGCCAGTACACAGGCATCCAATACGATTTTATAGTCAGCTGTCATTTCCCTTATAATCTGAGTTGTATTTGCCAGCTTTGTCTATATCTCCAAAGAGTTGATCAAGCGCTTCGCCACGCTGCTTGTCTCTTGAGGCTGCATAGGCTTTAAGATCTTTGAAATAGATTCTGCGATGGCTGCCTGCTTTATGAAAAGGGATTGCGCCATTTTCAATCAAATCTACCAGATGCTGGCGGGAAACTCCAAGAAAATTCGCCGCCGCCTGAGTGGTGAAGGTCTCGTTTTCGGGCATGAGCACAAGCGACTCGCCCTGTTTCATTTTAGAAACAATTGCTTTCAGGAGCTGAAAAATGGCGTCAGGGATTTCGGTTCTATTCCCTTCAGCATCAACCAGGGCTGGTTTTTTTTCAAGGCCGAGCAGCAGGTTCATTTCGCTTAATTCGGAAGGCAGTAAATCCGATACGTTTATTCTGTGTTCCATTGGTGTGTCTCATAAAGAAGTTAGATTGTTATACGATTTTAGTAATTAAACGCTATAAACGCTAATTAAATTTCAAACCTCTGCTGACTGTCTGCAATTGTTTCGAGATAAGGTGTAATCACACGGGTAATTCTGCACATGTCTGCGAAATGGAAAATATCGCCATAAGTAGCCTTGTTTTGGTGAATAGCTAGTTTAAGTGCCTCAATACACACGTCGAGACCGATTTGATTTCTGAACTTGAAGCAGTCAGCGATGGTTTTTGCGGGGCTGTAAACGCTGATCTCTTCACCATCTACAGAATGCGTTTCCACGCCGGACGCGTACGTAATGTCTGAAAATCTGAATGTCTTTACCGGCGGGTACGACAGCTTCGGTTCCCAGGCTCCCTTGGGCAGGGCAACGTAAACTGATTTTGGGATTTCGTCGGTAAGGCCATGAAAGTCCAGCGCAGAGATAAGGCAGATCCGGGCATCAGGTATTTTCCTTTTGATCAGAATCAGATCAGGCTGATTGATTTCGCTTCCCTCGGCCAGTTCATAGAGTCCCCGGCTAACCTGAGCGACAATGCCTTCATCTCACATAAAATAGAGGGTGCGGGGATGTATTCCAGCCGCTATGGCCTCTTTTGTTCGCATAATGCCCTTATGCTTCTGAAAAACAGCTACGGCTTTGCTGATAATCTCGTCACTTACATTCATGTATGGATAGAGTTCTATATAGATTTAAATAAGTATATAGGTTTCTATCCATGATTCCAATTATGATGCATTTTCTCTTTGGGTAAATAGCGTTTTTCTGACTGATGGAAGTTTTAATCCAGCGTAGTGGCTTAACATGTATAAAGATTCCGGCATTTTGTTTATACATAAATCATGATATGCAAAGAAAACGCCAATTTCTTTACATATCGCCGAAAAAAAAGTAAAATGAACAGTATGAGCTCCTCGTTATAGAATCTGCCGAAACATGCTGCTACCAAAATTACTGAACTCTGCTATATTTCAACTATGAGTAAAAAAAGAGCGATATCAACCCAAAACCCAAGCAGCAAAGTGCAGGAAGAAACCCATTCCGGGGAGCAGTATGCCGATACTCAGAAAAAGTACGATCCCAATTATTTAAAGAAATGTATTGATCGCGCAACGCCACGCTGGAAAGACAT
>JAIULZ010000040.1 GCA_022565805.1 Balneolales bacterium | reverse complement strand
ATGAGTTTGGCGCCATTCGCGAAGGGCATATCGGCCTTCAGGATCATGGCGATCTGGTTAAATTCCGGAACATCCGGATTCGAAACCTATAATATTTTATAATACTTCCCGAAGTATTTGTTTTTAAACGACTGACGCGTAAAAAATATGAATGCAAACATCAAAGCAGAGCAACAGCAAACCTACGATGCCATTGTTGTAGGTACAGGAATAAGCGGTGGTATTGCTGCGAAGGAATTAACAGAAAAAGGCTTGAAAACCCTTGTGCTGGAGCGCGGCCGCAATGTGCGCCATATAGTGGATTATCCTACTATGAATAAGCACCCGTGGGAACTTCCAAACGGAGATCGAATATCTGCTGAGGAAGCTGTTCACTACCAGAAACAGATGCGTACCGGCTACACCATCAGGCCATCGGTTGTGCATTGGTGGGTTAAAGATACCGAACAGCCATATGAGGAAGTAAGGCGCTTCGACTGGATTCGCGGATACCATGTGGGCGGTCGTTCTTTAATGTGGGGGCGCCAGTCGTATCGAATGGGTGATATCGATTTTGAAGCAAATGCAAAAGACGGCTACGGCGTAGACTGGCCCATTCGCTACAAAGATATTAAGCCATGGTACGATCATATTGAGCGTTTTGTGGGTATTAGCGGAGAAAACTTAGGTCTGCCACAATTACCGGATGGTATTTTTCAGCCGCCAATGGAGCTCAACTGCGTAGAAAAGCATCTGAAGTCTTCGATGGCCGAGCGATTTAACAGGGTATTGTCTATCGGTCGGGCTGCAAATCTTACGCAACCATTAAATGGGCGTGGCGTTTGTCAAAGCCGTAATCTGTGCTGGAGAGGGTGTCCTTACGGGGCGTACTACAGCAGTAACTCTGCAGCCTTACCCGCTGCAGAAGCTACGGGAAATATGATGCTTAGGCCAAATTCCATTGTAGATTCTGTGATTTACGACGAAGATAAAGGCCGGGCTGTGGGAGTTAGGGTGATAGATGCCGAAACTTTGGAGACCACCGAGTTTTACGCAAAGATTATCTTTTTGTGCGCTTCAGCAATAAATACGGCCCTCATTATGATGAATTCACGCAGCGACCGCTTTCCGGATGGTTTAGGCAACGATTCCGGCGAACTCGGTCATAATGTAATGGATCACCATTTTCATGTGGGAGCAAATGGCGTTTTTGAAGGGTTTAAAGACAGTTATTATTGGGGCAGACGACCTAACGGCATCTACATACCCCGCTATCGCAATATTGGTAACGATAAACGCGATTATGTACGTGGCTTTGGTTACCAGGGCGGAGCCAGCCGGGAAGACTGGCGTCGCTCTGTGCAAGAATTAAGCGTTGGGGAAGATCTTAAAGATATTATACGTCAGCCCGGCGACTGGACCATGGGAATTACCGCATTTGGCGAAGTGGTGCCACTACACGAAAACAAGGTTTCCCTTAATTTCGACAAGCGCGATAAATGGGGCCAGCCAACGCTTGTAATGGATGCAGATTTCTCAGAAAATGAGCGTAAAATGCGCGTAGACATGAAAAATGATGCGGCTGAAATGCTCGAAGCTGCCGGATTTAAAAACGTAACAACATTTGATCGAGAAACAGGTATGGGCCTCGGGATACATGAAATGGGAACTGCCAGAATGGGCCGTGACCCGCGAACCTCGGTTTTGAATAAATGGAATCAGATACATGCCTGTAAGAATGTATTTGTAACAGACGGTGCCTGCATGACCTCCGGGGCGTGCCAAAACCCTTCCCTTACATACATGGCTCTTACAGCAAGAGCGGCAGACTATGCCGTAGAAGAGCTCAAAAAAGGAAATTTATAGGCTATCCAGAGCCCGAAAAACTAACACTTTTACTAGAAAATTATGGACAGAAGAGAAGCATTAAAGCGAACTGCTGTGCTCATGGGCGGCATTGTATTTATGCCATCTATTTTAAGCAGTTTAAAAGGCTGTTCCCCTTCGCCCGATTACACCATGCTTGCATTTAAAACAGAGCAGGCGAATCTGGTCGAAGTAATGGCCGAAACGCTAATCCCCCGTACCGATACGCCCGGTGCACGGGATGCGGGCGTTATCTCCTATATCGATGGATGGGTAGGCAGAGTATATAATGCTGAACAGCGGGAGAGTTTTCTTAGAGAACTAGACGCTTTTTCTGCTGGTGTAAAGCAGCAAACCGGCAAAGATTTCACCGAGCTCAACGAAGTTCAGAAAAAAGAAATTATGCTTGAAGCTACTCGAAAGGCATTAGAAGAACAGCATAATCAGCCTTACCCACCATTTATGATTGCTTTTAGAGAATTAACTATTAGAGGATATTGCGTTTCGGAAGCCGGAGCAACACAACACCTTCGCTACATGCAGAACTTCGGGCCCTACAGAGGTTGTATCCCATTCGAAGAAGTGGGAAGAACCTGGGCTATGTAAATAAAGAAACAACGATCGGCAAGTGCAGATATAATTCGGATTACAACCATAAAAAAACTACAGCTCTCAGAAAGCCTGAACAAGAATTAGTCTTGAGTTGTAATCCGTTCATGTATAGGCCTTTGAAGCTTAATAGGCCTGTGAAAACCGGCGTGTTTCAATACACATCACAAAAAAGCAGATGAACTATCTTGACTGGAGCGTCGTGCTGGTATACACGGCCGGGCTGTTGTGGCTCAGCTATTATCTCAGTAAGGGGCAAACAACCACAGAAGACTATTATCTGGGCAGTAAGTCGTTTAAGTGGTGGCAGGTTGGCCTTTCTACCATGGCTACGCAGCTGGGCGCGGTAAGCTTTATTTCGGCTCCCGCATTCGTAGGTTTACGCGAGGGTGGTGGCATACAATGGCTAACGTACGAATTTGCCGTTCCTTTGGCTATGATTGTTCTCATGGTTTTTATATTTCCACCATTGTACCGCTCCGGTGTTATCAGTATTTACTCTTATCTCGAAAACCGTTTCAATGTTACGACAAGAAGACTGCTTAGTGGTGTTTTTCAGTTTTCAAGAGCATTTGCGACCGGTATAACCGTATATGCCGTAGCCATAGTTTTGGAGGCCGTATTCGATATTCCGCTGTGGATTAACATCATAATTACGGGTGTAATAGCCCTTATTTACGATTATATGGGCGGAATGAAGGCGGTTGTTATTTCTGATGTAATCCAAATGGGAATACTTTTCATCGGCTTTATTTGCTGTAGCTATTTTGCCTTTCAGCTAATCGGTGGTTGGGACATTTTTGTAGAAAACCTGGATACAAATCGGCTTAATGCCGTCGATTTTACCGCAACAGGCATTGGGGGAGGCACAGAATTTGGTTTCTGGCCCATGCTCTTTGGCGGACTCTTCCTTTATATGGCATATTACGGGTGTGATCAGAGTCAGGCGCAGCGAATTTTGTCTTCGGCAAATGAAAAAGAAGTGAAAAAAGCACTGCTTTTTAACGGTTTCTGCCGCTATCCGACCGTACTGCTATACTGCGTGATGGGGCTCTTAATCGGAACATTTGCCTTTATGACGCCCGAGTTTATGGCCGCCATCCCTGCCGACCGACCCGACTATATGGTTCCGGTGTTTATTGTTCAATACTTACCACATGGCCTAATTGGTCTGCTCGTTGCTGCTATTCTCGCGGCTGCCATGTCTTCGCTCGATTCTGCACTAAACTCTCTTAGTGCCGCAACCGTGCAGGATTATGTGCTGCCATTTAGCAAAGAAGAGGTTTCTTCAGAAAGACAGTTTAAACTCTCTAAGCAGTACACCATTTTCTGGGGCGTTATATGCGTTTTGCTCGCATTTGCAGCCGGAAATATAGCACCAACTGTTATCGAAGCCATAAATAAAGTAGGTTCTTTGTTCTATGGCCCAATCATAGCCACATTTTTACTGGCAATGATCTCCCGCCGGATTACCGGTTCTGCCATCAATATTGGAATTGTTGCCGGCGTAGGCTTTAATCTGATACTTTGGCTCTTTTTTGAAGATGTGCTGTTTTGGTTTTGGTGGAACTTTACCGGCTTTGCAGTTACCAGTCTTGTCGCATACTTCATAACATTTATGAACAAGATTCCCGAAGACCTCAAGCACAGTCTTATGCCGGAAATAAAATTAGCTAAAATGTTTGCACCTTTCCGAAATGAAACAATCGCGCTCGCAGCTTATTTTATTTTTATTGTTTTGCTGAGTTTAAGCTTTGCCTTTTTGTAGCATGCTAATTACCCAAATGCGTACCAATTTTCCCCATTTTTACCGATTCTATATTTTATTTTGCAGATAATTACTATGTCTGAGTTATTTCTTAGTAAGGCCAGTTCTTCCCCAATGCGTGTTCTTAAATCTTCGTATAGTACTACAATGCTAATGCTAATGCTTTGTGCATTTCTGATGGCATCCTGTGGACCGGGAACTGAAGAAGAGCTGGATACAAAATTCCGACTGCTTAGCGTGCAGGAAACGGGTATCGATTTCGAAAACAACGTCGAGAACACTCCGGAGTTCAATATTCTGAACTATTTGTATTTCTATGATGGCGCCGGAGTTGCCGCGGGCGATTTGAATAATAACGGCCTTCCTGATCTGTTTTTTGTAGGTAATGAAGTTCCCAATCGTTTATACAAAAACCTTGGTGACTTCCGGTTTGAAGATATTTCAACCTCCGCTGGTATAAAAGGGGACGAGGGCAGCTGGTCTACGGGCGTGGTTATGGCCGATGTTAACGGCAATGGCTTCCTCGATATTTATGTGAGCAGGGTAAACTATCTGAATAAATCGGGACGCAATCAGCTTTTTATCAATAATGGTGATTTAACGTTTACCGAGCGCGCAGCCGAATTCGGGCTCGATTTCGAGGGATATTCAACTCAGGCCGGTTTTTTCGACTATAATGGAAATGGCCGGCTCGATTTGTTCCTGCTTAACCACTCGTTTCATAGCGAGCGAACCTATGGAGACGCACAGCAACTTAGAAGAATTCCAGATCCAAAGGCCGGGGACCGCCTTTTTAGAAACGATGGCGACCGGTTTACCGATGTTACCGAAGAAGCAGGCATTATAAGCAGCGCTCTGGGCTATGGTCTTGGCCTGGCTATCGTAGATATAAACCTGAACGGCCTGCCCGATATATATGTAGGGAACGACTTCCACGAAGACGATTATCTGTATATAAATAATGGTGATGGCACCTTTACCGAGTCGCTATATAAATATGTGCAGCTTACCAGTAATTCTTCCATGGGCAACGATATTGCCGATCTAACGAACGACGGCTACCCCGATATTTTGTCTTTAGATATGATGGCCGAAGATCATCAAACCTATATGACCTCCGGCGGGCCCGATCTGTATAACATTCATACCACTAAAATGAGCTTTGGCTTCGGTGAAAAAAATGAGCGAAATACCGTTCAAGTAAACCGCGGTATGGCTCCCGACGGCTACCCCTTTTTTAAAGAAATGGCCTTTTCGCTCGGTTTGGCCCGAACAGAATGGAGCTGGGCCGGCCTTCTGGCAGATTTTACCAATAATGGCTACAAAGATGTCTTTGTAACTAATGGAATTGGACGAAGACCCAACGATCAGGATTTTGTGAGTCAGTTACGGCGGATACGTCAGCAGGATGATCCCGCCAAAATAGAGCGCGACGAATACCGCGCAATCGGTCTGATGCCCGAAGCTTATGTGCCCAACTATTCGTTTGCAAACCACGGCGCTCTTCAATTCGAGAATACCTCCCCTGAATGGGGATTTCACCGGAATACGGTTTCGGGTGGTGCCGTTTATGTAGATCTCAATAATAACGGATTTCTTGATCTTGTGGTAAGCAACATTAACGACCGGGCCCATATTTTCAAAAATACCGCAGAACATAACGATTCCACTGCTTGGCTACGGCTAAAGCTGGAAGGCACATCACATAATACAACCGGCATTGGCGCAAAGGTTTTTGCCTATACCCGGGGTGAAGTCATCTATGTGGAGCAGCAGCCGGTTAGAGGGTTTCAATCATCGGTAGATCACCGGCTGCATTTAGGCTTGGGAAGCTCTGCCTCGGTCGATTCCCTGCTTATAATTTGGCCAGATCACAGATATCAGTGGCAGTACGATGTTGAAATTAACAGACAAATGACTCTGCGGCAAGAAGATGCTGGCGGCAGATTCGACTATTCCAGACTACACAGAAGCACAGAAAACGCAATTTGGCAAGAAGTAACCACAACATCAGGAATTGAGTTTCGGCATCAGGAGAATGTCTTTAACGACTTTAACCGCGAGCCTTTACTGCCTTATAAACTTTCGACACAAGGTCCGGCTCTTGCAACTGCCGATATCACTGGGAACGGTCTTGATGATTTCTTTATTGGCGGGGCGCATTTTCAGGCGAGTGCACTCTATTTGCAGCAGAGTAACGGCACGTTTACACGCTCACAGGTAAGTTTATTTGCTCAGGACCGCTTGGCAGAAGATGTTTACGCACACTTTTTTGATGCCACCGGAAACGGTCTGCTTGACCTGTATGTAATGACGGGCGGCAGCGAAGAGTCGGGTACAGACGAGCGCCTGCTCGATCGACTCTATATTAATGAGGGCGGAGGTCAGTTCAAGAAATCAGAAGGGCGCCTGCCAACTATGTATTTAAACGGCGCCGTGGTTGTTTCTGCCGACTTTACCGGCAATGGCGCCGCCGATCTCTTTGTGGGCAGCCGTTCCACGCCCTGGCGATATGGTCACTCTCCCGGCAGCTACTTGCTGGCAAACGACGGGAATGGTTTTTTTAGCAATGTTACGGAAGACTATTATCCCGAAATGGTTAACATTGGCATGGTTACCGATGCCATTTGGGAAGATATTACCGGAGACGGCAGACCGGAGCTTATTGTAGTTGGCGAGTGGATGCACCCGCATGTATTCCGGATAGCAGATGGGCGGCTCGAAAATATTAGCGAAGAACTTGGGCTTAATCAGCTTTTTGGTCTCTGGCAGTCGGTGCATTTGAGCGACATCACCGGAAACGGCTATCCGGATATTCTACTTGGTAATTTTGGAACCAATAACCGAATGTATGCAGGCGAAGACACTCGTTTTGAGCTTGTGAGAGGAGATTTTTTCGATTTAGGCCACGACTCTGCTATTATGGGATATCACAAAAATGGCCGGGTGCTGCCTTTCGACCGACTCGACGAACTACTGCTCGAGTTTCCGCGGTTTACCCAAAGAATAAGCAGTTACCGGGATTTTGCTTCGCGTACGCTGCCGCAGCTTCTTGGTGAGGAAGCCTACAGAAATGCCACGAAAAGCCATCTGAATACCTTGTATTCAGGAGTTCTGCTCAACAATGGATCCGGTAATTTGCAGTGGAAATCTTTCCCTGTTATGGGACAAACATTTCCGGTAATGGGTATTTCGGTACTGGCAGGCGAAGAAAACGGAAATCCTCATATTTTTCTCACTGGAAACCTGAAAGGGGTAAAGCCCGGTACAGGTGGTCTTCAGGCAGCAGGCCACGGGCTGCATCTTCGCTTTCTGAGTAATGAATCCCGCTTCGAAACGCTTCACATCCAGGAAAGCGGGCTATTTGTTAGAGGTGAAATGCGCAGTAACTTGCTTTTGTCAGGTCCCGGTGGAACCACCCGATTATTAATCGGGGTTAATAACGACATGCCCCGATTGTTTAACCTGGTTCGATTGCCCTAAAAAAGATTAGTAAAATACCCCCGTTACAAGCCCCGAAAACTTAGTACATCACACTTTCAGCTGTAATCATGCTATCTTATTCTCAAAAGTTAAGCTGTTTTAGATTCTCATTAGCTGGCATTTTGCTATTTGCTGTTTTCTTTGTGGCATCCTGCGGTCAGCAGGATGATGTGCCGCCTGGTCCCGGTTCTGAGGAATACAAACAGGCCGTATCCGATTTTTTTGTGAGTCTTGCGGCATCCCAAACAGATGAGGCCCGGTTTGCCTTCAATAAAATGAATGATGTGGCAAGGGCTTATCCGCTCGAAGCGGCCGCATGGGCTAATCTGGGCGTTTTTGCAATGAGGCAGGGAAACTACGAGCTTGCAGAAACACGTCTGCAGCAGGCCAGAGACACCGCACCGGGAAATGCAGAAATTAAATATCTGTCGGGTATGCTAATGAGCCGAATCGGCCGTACTTCTGAGGCGGTTTCGTACTTTCGTGAGGCAGCCAGCCTGGCTCCTGAAAACATTCGAATTCGTTTCTCGCTTATTACCGAGCTGGAAAGAGACGATGATGTTGCCAATGACGAAGAAATTCGTGCTGAGCTACAACAGCTTCTGCAGCTCGCGCCCGAAAATAAAGCCGTTTTGTTTGAACGAGCACGATACGGAGCCAAAGTGCAAAATATAGAAATGGTATCGGAGGCGCTCAGCGAGCTCGAAGCTAATTCAGCAAATTGGCCCGATGAAGTGCGCCGGCAGTTCTCTATTGTAAAGGAAGCCTTGGCCGATGAGGATTTCGTAGACTTGGGCTTAGAGCTCGCTTTTTTCAGAACTGCTATTGAGCCTATGCCGGTTTTTCAGGATGATGTGCGACAGATGCAGTTTCCACCTACTGAAATCGGTTTTTTTATAACCCGTTTTTTATGGTTACCCGAGCCTGAGGTAGTCGTGGCCGAACCGGATATGGGAACAAGTTTTGAAAGCCGGTCCACCGAAATGGAGCAAAATCCTGTGCGCCTTGCAAGAGGTGTTACGCTCCTGGAAGATTTTCCGCCTTTCCCGGTTTTTGTACGTGGAAATGAGCTTGTTATCGATGAAGATGTTCGTCTGCCGCTGCCACTCGGCTCTGGGGGAAATACTGAACAGCTTTTGCCTGCAAATGTATTCGCAGAAATCGACTTTAACTATAATTTCAAGGTAGATGTTGCTGCTGCCGGTGCTGGTGGATTTCGCCTTTTCCAGCAAAATGAAGACCAAACATTCACCGATATTTCCCGAAATCTTGGATTGCCTTCTTCTGTACTTAACAGAGCATACGCTGGTGTATGGCCAGCAGATGTAGATCTCGATGGCGATCTGGATCTTATTGTTGCACCTGTAAATGGCGAGGCCTTCGCTCTTATAAACCATGCAGACGGTACTTTTGGCGCGCGCAATGTATTTTCCGGAGCCGATAATATTCGTGATGTGCGCTGGGCCGACCTCGATGGCAGTGGTGCCGCCGATGCGCTTTTTCTCGACAGCGAGGGCAGGCTGCATTTATATATGAACCAAAGAGCAATGGAGTTTCGCCGGCATGGAGGCGAGCCCCTTGTAAATGGTGGTGTGGTCGCTGTGGCCATAGGCGACATCACATCAAACGGTTTTTTTGAAATTGCTGCGGCTATGCAGAATGGTAGCATAAATATGCTCAGCTATTCGCTGCGCAACGACAGCTGGTCGACCCGGGAAATTGTAGCTGCTGGTCTAAACCCAGATGAAATCCCATTTAGTATTGGAAATACAAGCCTGTTTGTGGCAGAAATCGATAATAACGGAAGTCTCGATCTAGTGCGCTCCACACCGGAAAGAACCGATTTATGGCTTAGCGACGAAGAAAGGCAATTTCAGCATCTTGATGAGCTTGCTCTTGGAAAGGTGTATTCTGTTTTTGATATAGACGGGAGCGAGCGCCTGGATTTACTTGGCGTAGATGCCAATGGTAAGGCGTTCCAGCTGATGAACTCCGGTACGAAAGGCTATAATGCGTATTCTATACGCGCTCGCGCCTCGGGAGGAGAAGGCGATCAGCGGATTAATTCGTTCGGAATTGGAGGCGAAATGGAAATCCGTTCAGGTCTGATGTACCAAAAGCAGCTTATTACTTCCCCAATCGTCCATTTTGGATTAGGCAGACACGACGAAGCTGAAATGCTGCGAATAATCTGGCCAAACGGATCTGTACAGGCCGAATTCGCCGAGCTTGGCATTGGTGCAACTATATTTAATGAGCAGATTTTAAAGGGGTCTTGCCCTTGGCTGTTTACCGGAGATGGCGAACAATTCCACTTTATTACAGATATTCTCTGGCGCTCACCTCTCGGACTTCGCATAAACGCGCAGGAAACGGCGGGGGTAATTCAAACGCTGGATCGTGTGCGCATACCCGGCGATAAGCTGAAACCTGTAAACGGTCTGTACGATATCCGAGTTACAGCAGAGCTATGGGAAACACACTTTTTTGACTATGTGGAGCTCATTTCGGTAGATCATCCCGAAAATACCGAAGTATTTATAGATGAGCGTTTTGTGTTCCCGGCTCCCGATCTTTCTGCCAGGGTGGTATCTTCAACAAGCCCTGTAGCCGCCGTTCGGGATGAGTACGGAAATGATCTGACCGAATTAGTGCGCGAGAAAGATGGTCGCTACATTGCTCCTTTCAACCGTACAACATTTCAGGGCGTGGTTTATCCGTATAGTATAGAGGTTGAACTGGGCAGCGATGCCCCGGCTGATGAAGATATCTGGCTTGTAATGCACGGCTGGCTACGGCCTACCGACAGCTCGCTGAATCTTGCACTTAGTCAGGGTGAGCATATTATGCCATCCGGACTTAAAGTAGAAATTGCATCGGGTGATAGTAACTGGAAACTGCTTCATGAAGATTTTGGTATACCTGCCGGTAAAACGAAAACGATTTTGCTTCCATTAGATAGCGAAATCTTTAGCCAAAGTGAAAATCGCAGAGTACGCTTCACCACATCCTCAGAAATTCACTGGGACAAAATTCACTGGGCCGCAGATCGTTCATCTCAGCAAATTATAAAGCAATCGTTAACACCTGTTCGGCAAGAGTTGCGACACCGCGGCTTTTCGGAATGGTACAGACCCGATTCAATTTCGCCAAAACTGGCTAACTATAACGAAATATCGGGCACGGCTCCCCGCTGGAGAGATCTCGAGGGTTTTCATACCCGATTCGGAGATGTTAGCGAACTGCTGGAAGCCATAGACGATCGCTACGTAATTATGAACGCAGGTGATGAGATGGTGCTGGAGTTCCAGGCTTTAGATCCGGTTCAGCCCGGCTACACCAGAACTTATATATTTGTGTCGGATGGCTGGGTAAAAGATGGCGATTATAATACAGAAGCGTCCCGAACCGTGCTGCCATTGCCGTATCATGGTCAGGCCGATTATGAATACACCGGAAGCACGGTCTTATTCGATGATCCTGTTTTTCAAAGGCATCGTAAAGACTGGGTAAATTTCCATACCCGCTATATTACACCCGAAGCATTTCGTTCGGCCCTTATATTACCATAACCGATAACCCACAATCAACGATTGGCTTTCGTAATGTGATGGGCTATAAGGTGCTACAAAAAAAACAGTAAATAACTTGCATTAAACCCGAATAATTTCAATTATTTGGATTAATAAACTAAGAAAACAAACCAAAAAATATGAGTAAACATGACTAGGCAAAAGAAAGCACAGCTTGGCATTTCCATATTTTTTATAGGATTATTGCTGATACCTTTTAGCATGCGCTATTTAGATGCACTGCGTGCGCCGGGAATTCTGGAAGAAAAGGCCGAAGTTATTGAACGCTTCGGATTTTATCTGGAAAACATCACAGAAGAAACCGGTATTAACTTTGTGCATCAGCGCGCCAGGCTCGATAGTCGTCTCGAGCATATTCTCCCTCAGATTTCATCTGTAGGGGCATCTGTGGCCGTTTCTGATTTCAACAAAAATGGATTTCCGGATATTTATTTCACAAACAGCGATTTTGGTGCGCCAAATGCTTTGTATATGAATTTGGGTGACGGAACCTTTATAGATGTTGCTGCAGAGATGGGCATTGCAGACATCAATAATGAGGAAACCGGAGTTTCCATGGGCGCAATTTGGGGCGACATCAACAATAATGGGTTTGAGGATCTGCTTGTGTATAAATGGGGCAGACTTGCACTTTTTAGAAACGATTTTGGAAGCGGTTTTACAGATATAAGTAAAGAGTCGGGGCTATACGATGCCGGTTGGATGAACGCCAATACGGCCGTATGGCTCGATTATAACGGGAATGGCTACCTGGATCTTTTTGTGGGTGGATATTTTCATGAATCGGTTAATTTCTGGAATCTGGAACACACCCGAATTATGCCCGATAGCTATGAATATGCCACTAATGGGGGCCGAAACTATTTGTTCGAAAACCAGGGAGACGGCACTTTTATGGATGTTTCTGAGCAGGTTGGTTTATTACAAACCCGGCGCTGGACACTCGCAGCGGCTGCAGCAGATTTGAATGGCTCGGGTTTTCCGGATCTTGTTTTGGCTAACGATTACGGAGTAGATGAGCTATTCCTGAACGAAAACGGCACCGGATTCCGCAACGCAAGCACCGAGGCCGGTATGGGACAGATTCCGAAAAGTGGCATGAGTGTAGCATTTGGAGATATTTTAAATCGGGGTCAGTTTGCGATATACATCACCAATATTTCTGAACCGGCTGTACTAATGCAGGGAAACAACCTCTGGACACCATCGCGACGCTCGGGAGGCGAGCTTCTGCATTTTCGTAATATCGCCGTTAGCGCAGGAGTAGATATTGGTGAATGGGGCTATGGCGGCCGCTTTGTAGACTTTAATAACAACGGTCATCTCGATCTTTATGTCGCAAACGGCTACGTCTCGGATGAACCAGACACCGATTACTGGTACGATTACGCAAAAGTAGTTGGTGGCAACAGAAACATCATTATGGAAGCTGCAAACTGGCCTTCTATGAACGGGCGTACGTTTTCGGGTTACCAAACTAATAAGCTTTGGGTAAACGACGGTGCAGGTAGGTTTCGGGAGGTCGCTGCCTCGGTTGGTGCGGCCCTGAATTTAGACAGCCGTGCCGTAGCATACGCAGATTTATTTGGAACCGGTAGTCTCGATTTAATTGTTGCGAGTCAAAACCAGCCGGTTGTTGTATACCGCAACCATGTAAAGCCCGAAAATCAATGGATTGCGCTGTCGCTGGAGGGTTCTATAAGCAATAACAGCGCCATTGGCGCCATCATAGAAACCCACTGGAACGGGCAGGTTCAAAAAAGAGCCGTACATGGCGGAGATGCATTTAGTTCGCAAAGCATGCGAAATGTACATATTGGTCTGGGAGATGCCGCAAAAGTAGATCAAATAGTAATTCGCTGGCCAAGTGGACAAGTTCAGATTCTCGAAGCCCCAGCCCTTAACCAGCTGCATCATATAACAGAACCCGAAGAGATTCTTTAAACCAGGCCGGGCGCTTTTGTCGCCAAAGAAAACCGTATCGAAATTTACCCGAACAAGCACTATTTTACATGATAAATCAGGCTACTCTACCCAAACCTGCGGGATTTCAGTTCCCTAAAGCATTAATTGGACCGTTACTCATATCCGCAACTCTTTTAGCTGCGCATATTTCTTTCGGTATCTTAGACAGCTGGCAAAAACTAATGCTGGCTATAGGCGTAAGTTTTCTTGTAGAAGCGGTACTGCACTATCTAATGTTTGGGAATACAAGAAATATGTCGTCTGCCTATGTTTCGGGTATAAGTGCAGGAATTTTAATTCGCTCACCATTTTTCTGGCCGTTTGCCCTTTGCGCAGCCATATCTATAGCATCTAAATACGTTCTTCGCTACAAAGGGCGTCATATCTGGAATCCCACTAATTTTGGAATAGTTATGATATTGCTCATCGCATCAGACAGTGCGGCGGTATTGTCGATACAGTGGGGAAACAATATGTGGGCGATGTTTGTGATTTGGATTGTGGGTTTCATCACCCTTTACAAAGTTAAGAAATTCCATATTTCGGCAGTTTATCTGCTCTCATTTATTTTTTTCGGATACATCAGAAGCCTCATTACCGGAGATGCATTCATCGCGGAGATAGCCGTGGCAACCGGGCCGATGTATCAGCTATTTGTATTATTTATGATGACTGACCCCAAGACTACTGTTAAATCGGTTAGGGGGCAGATGTTTGTCGCTTTTTTAATTGCATTTGTAGAGCTGTTTTTCCGTTTGGGTGAAGCCGTGTTTGCCCCATTCTATGCTCTGTTTATAGTTGGGCCGTTGGCTTTAATCGTGGAAGACCAGTGGAATGAATGGAAAAAGAGAAAAACCGAAGCGATGCCAGCTAATGCAACAAGTGGCGCAATTAATGCTGCTGAATGATCGAATCAGGAATTTAGAACTGGTGGAGTAGATTATTTGTCTTTGTAAAAACAATAGTTTGAGAAAAAGCAGAAAATATTGCTGTATTGCTAAAATAACTTTCTAAATGCACGATTTACTGTGGTAAAATTTCGTAACTAGCAATTACAAGTAGCAGGTCTTGGAAAACTTCAAAAGCATCGCTATTAAATGTCAACTCGGTATCTATGTTAATATTTTTAAGACATAGCTTTGTTTTTTGTAAAATTATTATCCTGAAACAGCTTACGGTTTAGCGGTAAGTAAATAGATTTCTAATACTGATAATATTAAACGCAATCGTTTGCGTAGGCCCGTTGGTAAATAATTTTAAAAATGAAAGCGCTTTTATATATTGAGTAACGTAAAAAATAGGCCATGTTATAAGTGGTTTATTTTTCTGAGGTTGAGATATGTGGATGATGACCACCAATTACAAATAACTAACGCTAACGATATGAATAACAACGAGCTACTACTGTCTGAATTCCCTGAAAAAGGGGAAGAAGGCATTTCAGCTCGCCGCAGGGATGCCTTCGGCTGGTTGAAACGTTTTAGAATAGCGCTTTTTGCCGTTGTTCTGATCGCAGGTATTAATCTGGGACAGGCCAACGCGCAGGAACGTGTTGAAATAACTGGTGTGGTAACCGATGCAGATGACGGGTCTCCGTTAATTGGTGTAAACGTGGTTGTACAGGGGTCCCTGGAAGCTACCGGAACAACAATTGGTGCTGCAACAAATATTAACGGGGAATACGCTATTCGTGTCCCTTCTAACCTGAATCAACTTTCTTTTTCTTCAGTCGGATATCAAACATTGATTGTTGATATAGACGGAAGAACTACTATTGATGTTCAGCTTGTACCCGACACCCGACTTCTGGATAATGTCGTAGTTGTGGGTTATGGTACACAGCGCGAGTCTGAGATTACAAGCTCTGTAGCCGTAATTTCACGAGCTGATTTTCAAAGTGGTAATATTAATGAGTCTCAGCAACTTTTGCAGGGTAAGGTAGCTGGTCTTACCGTTAGTCGCCCTGGTGGCGACCCTAACGCAGATTTCAATATCCGCCTGCGGGGTCTGTCTACTCTTGGTGCAAATCAGGAGCCCCTTGTTGTTGTAGATGGTATTATTGGAGCCGATATAAATGCCGTAGATCCAAATGACATAGAAACGATAACTGTTCTTAAAGATGCCTCTGCTGCCGCTATTTACGGTACAAGAGGTGCGAATGGTGTAATTTTGATTTCGACAAGAAGTGGTGCCGGAGTTGGGGATCAGGCTCTTACTGTATCTTATAATGGATTTGTTTCTGTTTCTCAGGTTGGCAATAAGCTGGAGACTCTATCTTCAGAACAATACCGCGCTTTCCCGACCATAACTAACGAAGAAGGTGAGTCTGTTGGCCCAACAGATCTCGGTAATAACACAGACTGGTTCGACCTTGTAACTCAAACAGGTGTTACACAATCTCATAACCTTAATATTGCCGGCGGTACAGCATTAACAAACTATAGCTTATCCGGTACATACAGAGATATTCAGTCTATCCAAAAAGGCTCCGGGCGTCAGCAGCTCAATGCACGTCTAAATCTTACCCACCGCGCTATGGATAACAGATTGCGCCTGAATACCACGCTTGCTATAACCGACAGAGATGAGCAAATCGGTTTGGGAGAGGTTTTCCGCTATGCGGCTCTCTTTAACCCTACCGCTCCGGTTCGTAATGCCGATGGTTCTTTTTACGAGCAGGATGCTTTCGATATCTTTAACCCGGTTGCTATTAATGAGCAGTCTACACTCGAATCGGAATCAACAAGAATGAATCTCGGTTTCCGTGCAGAATATATGTTCGATGATTTTGTACCTGGCCTGTCTGCTTCTATTTTTTATGCGCGTCAGTCTTTTAGCCAGCTAAGAGGTGAGTATTACTCTAAGAATGCGCGTTTCCGTGGTGCTGGCCGTAATGGTCTTGCTATTCGCGAATCTTTCGATCTAAGAAACGACCTTGTTGAGGCAACAGCCAACTACGATCGTTCTTTTGGTATGGTTCGTTTTGAAGGTACTGCGGGTTACTCTTGGCAGGAGTTTCGCGATGATGTTTTCTTTGCAGAAGGCGGTGATTTTGTGAACGACAGCTTTAGCTGGAATAACCTGTTTGCATCCCGCGATTTTGCGAATGGCGAAGGTACCGTTTCTACATTCAGAAACACAAACAGACTCATTGGATTCTTCGGTCGTGCCAACTTTGTAATCGACGACACCTACTTCCTTTCAGCAGCTGTTCGTCAGGAAGGTTCTTCCCGTTTTGGTGTTGATAACAGATGGGGAACATTCTTTGCAGTAAGTGGTGGACTAGAACTTACTAATTTGGTTGATATCCCTTCTGTAGACCAGCTTAAACTGCGCGCCAGCTATGGCGAAACAGGATCGGATGCAGCCGGTAACGGTTTCTCTGTACAGCGTTACGGCCCAACCGGTGGTGCCTTCCTGGTAGACGGTCAGTTTGTACCATCTATTGGTCCTGTTTCTAACCCAAATCCGGATCTCAAGTGGGAAGTTAAGCGCGAGCTTAACATTGGTGCCGACTTCGCAATGCTGGATGCTCGTCTGCGTGGTTCACTCGATTTCTACACCGGTTCTACCGACGATCTCTTGCTTCAGATCTTCGTACCTGTACCGCCAAACTTTGCGCCAACTACATGGGTAAACGCGGCTGAGGTTACTAATACAGGTTTCGAGGCAGCAATTAGCTACGATGTACTGCGTTCTGATGTTAACTGGACTACTGGAATTACCTTTTCTACAAACGAGTCTAAGCTCGAGCGTTATGCTGCGGGTCGTCAGCTAATTTCTAACGTAGGTGCTCCGGGCCTAAACGATACTCCTATCGTACGTGTTGAAGAAGGAAGCAATATCGGTGATATTTGGGGATGGAAGTTTTCACGTATTGGCGATAACGGCGAATGGCTATTCCTTGATCGCGATGGAAATGAGCGTACCACAGATGGAATGCGCAGCCTTGGTGATGAAGCCCGTCAGGTTATCGGAAACGGTTTACCCGATTTCGAACTTAGCTGGACAAATACTGTTCGCTGGCAAAATTGGGATTTCAATATGTTCTGGAGAGGTGCATTTGGTCACGATCTCGTAAATACTTACGATATTTTCCACCGTAATGCCTTCTTCGTTGGCTCAAGAAATATTATGGCCAGCACACGCGATATCCCAGAATTACGCGAAGCTCCGCAATTCTCAAGCTTTCAGGTAGAAGATGCTTCTTTCTTCCGTCTGGAGAACATCACATTAGGCTATAACTTTCTGCTAAGCCCAGAAGCTATTATTTCCAGCCTGCGGATGTATGCTACCGTGAATAACGTTCTCACGATCACAAACTATTCAGGTATCGATCCTGAAGTCCGTTTTGCCGACCGTGGCCCAACAGACAATGCTGGCCGTGCCGGTGACCCCAATGTACTTGCACCTGGTATCGACAGACGTGACCAGTGGTTTACACAAACTTCTTTTGTGTTCGGCGTAAGTATTGGATTCTAAATATTCTAAACAAAGTTTGATCTTATGAAAAAATTTAATCTAACCAAGGTATTGTCTATCAGTGCGCTTGCTCTTCTTTTCGGGTTTGCTTGTACAGACCTGACCGAAAAGTTGCCAAGTGAGCTCACAGACGATAGCTTCTTCCAAACGGAAGAAGAGTTTATAGCAGCTCTTGGAGATGCCTATACCGTACTCGGTGCATGGCAAAACCATGGAGGTCTGTTCGCATTGAATGAGGTTTCTACCGATGCAGTTGCAATTCCTGTAAAAGGTGCCGACTGGGATGATGGTGGCATATGGGTAGACGCCCATCGCCATACCATAAATTCTGAGCACGGACCTACAAACGGTTCATGGAACTTTTTGTTCTCCGGAGTTAGTAACACCAACCGTCTTATATCGCAGTTCCAGACTGCTGTAGAAAACGGTTCTGCAGATCCTGCTCTTGCAGAAGAGTTCATTGGAGAGTTACGCGCTATGCGTGCATTCTACTACTACTTCCTGCTTGATAACTTCGGTAATGTGCCCATTATAGACGACTTTATTAATACTCCTGCACAACCTGCCAATAATCCTGATTTCCAGGCCGGTAGAAATCAAGTGTTCGAGTTTGTAGAGTCTGAACTATTGGCAACCGCAGATTTAATAAGCGACGACCCAAGAGCAAGCTATGGTCGTTTCCACAAGTATGCTGCACATTTCTTACTTGCTAAACTTTATATGAATGCAGAGGTGTATACCGGTACAGCCCGCTGGGCCGATGCTGAAACACAGTTAGATATTATTATCGATTCTGGTTTATTTAGCCTAACCGATAATTTCTTTGCTAATTTTGCTACTGCAAACAGCTCGTCTCCCGAAACAATCTTTGCTATTCCTTACGACTCTGTATTCCTGCCAGGTTTTAACATGCACCACATGACTCTCCATTACGGTCATCAGCGCACGTTTAACTTTCAGGACCAGCCTTGGAATGGGTATACAACACTTCAGGCCTTCTATGAGTCTTTCGAAGAAGATGATGTTCGTCGTGAAGGTTTCCTTATTGGACCACAGTTCGATGCTTCAGGAAACCCGTTAATCGACAACGAAATAGCAGAAGGTCACGAGCTTGTTCTTACAAAAGAGATTCAGTCAATCCGTATGGATACACCGCTGTCTCGTCAAATGGGAGCACGTTTTGCCAAATTCGAGTATGCCCCTGGCTCATCTCCTGATCTGGATAACGATTTCCCGGTTTTCCGCCATGGCGACGTTATTCTTATGAAAGCAGAAGCTATGTGGAGACAAGGAAATGGTGGCGAAATGTATTTCAATATGATTCGTGATCGTGCCGGTGTGTCTCCGATAACATTAAACGGCCCAAACCTGCTTGCAGAGCGTGGACGCGAACTGTATACAGAAATTTGGAGACGTCAGGATCTTATTCGTTTCGATGGTAACCAAGGTGGAGTTACCGCCTTTAACGATCCATGGTGGGAAAAAGATGTTTCTCCGTCTTTCCGGAATGTTTTCCCAATTCCATTTAACCAGATACAGGCTAATCCTAATCTGACACAAAATCCTGGTTACTAAGTTTATATAAACCAAGACTTAAAAAAAGGAAACATCGGACTCGTGCCGGTGTTTCCTTTTATATTTGTAGCAGGCTTTGAAAAACCTTCTTCTGCTGATGTTTTTCAGCTACCATTACTGAGCATGTCATAAATTCATGAAAACTCTTTTTAGCACTTTATATGGTGTCGCGGCATTTGCTGTCGTTTTTTACCTGTTGGGGTGTTCCACTCAGGGGCATGATGATGATGCCTTATGGGCAGCTAAGGAGAATGTGCTTTTCGAATTGCTCGACCCAGACTATACCGGCGTTTATTTCGATAACGAACTTTTCCCATCAGAAGAGTTCAATATGTACATTTTCAGGAATTTTTATAATGGAGGCGGCGTAGCAGCCGGAGACCTTACCGGTAATGGTTTGCCCGATCTTTTTGTAACCGGTAATATGGTCTCGAACCGGCTTTTCGAAAATCTGGGCGATTTCAAATTCAGAGATATTACGGATGAAGCCGGGCTTAGATCCGATGGCCAATGGTCTACAGGCGTTAGCCTTGCCGATGTAAACGGGAACGGACTTTTAGACATTTTCGTGGGTAAATCAGGTCCCGATCAAGGCGAGAACAGACATAATCAGCTTTTTATAAATAATGGTGACGGCACCTTTACCGATAAGGCTAAAGAGTTTGGAATTGCAGATATTGGCTTAACAACACACGGTGTTTTTTTTGATTATGATGGTGATGGCTGGCCCGATCTGTATTTGGTTAATAATTCGTTTTACAGCATGGAATCGTTTGGAGATGCCACCGGAGCCGACAGACACATTCCAGATCCTCTCGGGGCTTCAAAACTTTACCGAAATATTGATGGAAAGTATTTCGAAGACGTAACTGAACAGGCCAACATTTTAAGTAGCGCAATCGGGTTTGGATTAAGCGCATTACCAGCCGACATCAACAGAAACGGGCTTATCGATTTATATGTGGCCAACGATTTCTTCGAGCGGGATTATCTGTACATAAACAATGGAGACGGTACCTTTACCGAAAGCCTGCCCGATTATATATCATCTATTAGCTACAGTTCTATGGGTACCGACATTGCAGACCTAAACAACGACGGCTGGCCTGAGATTTATGTAACGGATATGCGCCCCTACAATCAACAAAGGCTCCGCTCTAAAATGACCATCGAAAGCCACCTTGCATATGCAGAAAACGCGGCCCGGGGATTTCATCACAAATATACCCGCAATACGCTGCAACTAAATATGGGTGATGATGGTTTCGCCGAAATAGCACGATATTCCGGTATTTACGCTACCGAGTGGAGCTGGGCTACGCTAATTGCAGATTTCGATAACTCCGGGTACAGCGATGTTTATGTAGCAAACGGAATTTACAAAGATCTGCTCGATCAAGACTTTATCGAAATTATGGCCAACCCCGAGCGCATACGACAAATGATTCGGGATGGCGGTGATGTTATTATGCAGCTTATGGATGGAATGGAAAGCTATTCGGTGCGAAATATGGCTTTCCGAAATAACGGTGATCTGCGGTTTACCGAAATAACACGTGATTGGGGGCTGGATATGCCCGGATTTTCCAGCGGTGCGGCCTGGGCCGATTTAAATGGTGATGGGGCACTCGACCTAATCGTAAATGATGTGCATGGCAAGCTACGGATTTACAGGAACCGGGCAATGAGCCGCTACCCCGACCGAAACTGGCTTCGCATCGATTTGAAGGGAAATGCCCCAAACACACTGGCTTTAGGAGCTCAGATTCAGCTATTTGCTGGCGAAAAGTACTGGTATCGCGAGCACATGCTGCAGAGAGGATTTCAGTCGAGTGTAGAACCCGGCTTTCATGTTGGCCTGGGTTCTGTTAATAGCATAGACTCGCTTGTGGTTCGGTGGCCCGATGGGCGCACAAGCCGCCTTAATGACGTTAATTTGCCCGCTCGTATCGTCTTAGATCAAAGCGAGGCAGAGGCCCGATCATCTCCCAAACCACCCGCCCCGTCATTCCCCGGAGATTACCGAAGCGAAGTATCGACATCCTCAAAAAAAACGGTCTATCCCGATGAATTTATGAATCAATTTCTTCGGGAAAAGGCTCACAGAAAATTCGCATACAATGATTTTAATCGTGAGCAGCTGATTTTTAAAATGCGCTCGACAGAAGGTGCTCCGGTTTGCGCGGGCAATACTACAAACAGCGGCTACGATTCCTTTTTTCTTGGAGGCGCTCGTGGTCAGGCTGGGACTCTGTTTTTTCCAGATAGAACTGGTGGATTTACTTCAATTACAGAGCCTTTTTCAGCTCATGCATCATCAGAGGACATTCATTGTCACTTTTTTGACGCAAACGGAAGCGGGCTCGATGATCTTTACGTAGTAAGCGGCGGTAATTCTCATGCAGCAAGTTCGTCTGCCCTGGCCGATCGGCTGTACATAAATCAGGGCGACGGGCGCTTTGTACACAGCGGACAGACACTACCTGGCTCAAGGCAGTTCGAGTCTGGTTCGATAGTCGCTACGGCGGATTTAACAGGAAATGGATTTGCTGACTTATTTGTGGGCACACGGCTTCGCCCATTCAGGTATGGAATGGACGTTCGGCACTATATTTTGGAAAACGATGGCAGTGGTGGCTTTGCAGACATCACAGAAGAAACGGCTCCTTTTCTTTTGGAATCGGGCATGATAACCGATGCTAAGTGGGCCGACCTTACAGCGAACGGCAGGCCAGAGCTTATTACAGTCGGCGAGTGGAATTCTATCCGTGTTTATGCCATAAGTGATGCTGGCCTGACGGAAATTACCGGAGAGCTTGGCCTTGCCAATACGTATGGGCTGTGGAGCAGTCTGGAAATTGCTGATATAACAGGTAACGGAAAGCCCGATATTATTGCAGGCAACCATGGGCTAAACTCCGTTTTCCGCGCATCCGAAGCGTATCCGCTACGAATGGCAGTTGCCGATTTAGACGGTAACGGTCTCGCAGATCATCTAATCGCCATGCCCGATGAATCTGGTGTTTACTTCCCGCTGGTACTCCGCTCGGAATTCATGCAGGATGTTCCTTCATTTCGGGAAAAGTATCCCGATCACGCTACATTTTCGGAAGCCACTCTCGGCGAGCTGTTGGAATCGGCTGCACAATCTCATCACCTTAGAGAAGTTTTTATGCTTGAAAGCCGCATATTTCTGAACGACGGTGAAACGTTCAGCAGATCTGTGCCGCTACCGGCGAGGAGTCAGTTAGCGCCTGTATATACGCTTCTTGCGCATGATTTTCTTGGAACCGGCAAAAATCAGGTACTGGTTGCCGGTAATTTGCTGGATGTAAAACCTCAGACCGGAAGGTATGATGCCATGCGTCCGCACCTTATTTTTTGGGACACAGATTCGGGAAGTCTGGCAAGCGTGCCGCTTGGAGGAAAGCACAACCCGGGAGAAGATGAATACCGCTCTGCCGTGCTTGTAAAAACGCCTGAAGGGGAAAGCGTGCTGCTGAGTCGCTTTAACGGAGCTCCAACGTTTTATAAAATAAGTCGCTAGAATCTTTGAATAATTTAATTATCAAAAGCATCATTCTATGAAATCTAATTGCATTTTGCTTGGCCTCACCACAATGCTAATAATTTTTAGCTTTGTTATATACAGCTGTTCTGCTCCCGAGCCACCCACTTACGAAAGCTTGGTTGAGCAGGGTTTGCGGTCTGGTGAGCGAAACGACAGCCTTTTCCTGGGTTACTACTTTGGTATGTCAAGAAAAGATTTTCAGGTAAGCAGCTGGGAGATGAATCAGCAGGGCATTTTGGGCGGTCTTGTGAAGGTAGAATACGACAACAGAGACTGGCTGGAACATGAAATTAAATTGGTTTTTTTTCCGGATTTTCATGAAGATGTAATTTACAGGATTCCCGTGGAGGTGCATTACACTAGTTGGGCACCCTGGAATACCGATCGTTCAGCAGATTCATTGGTTGTGCACCTGGCATCATATTTTGAAGAAAAGTATAAACAGAGATTTCATGAAGTATATCTGCCCGGGCCGGGAAAAAGAGGATATTTCAGTATGGCCGGAAATCGTGGTATAAGTATTTGGACCAAAAATGATATGTGGGCTGAGTTTGAAATTCGCGACTACAGCGTAAAGCCGGGCAATTAAACCACCACTACCGATCAAATAAAAAAACCGGCTAAATATATTGCGAAGAACCGGCTGATTAAGTGCTCTATGTAGCAGAAAGTCGGAATAACACGTAACCGCGAGTGATAAAACTATTTTTGTAAAAAATGATTCATTCTTACCTGAAACCATCCGTAAGTATAAATGCGGGCCTTTTCATTTTGTTTTGGGCGCTAATTTCATCATGCAATACTCAAACCGATGAAACTGAGCCATTATTCGAGTTTCTGTCGCCTGAGCGAACGGGAGTTTTGTTCGAAAACCAGCTTGAGTTTCTACAGGAATTCAATATTTATACGTACCGCAATTTTTATGATGGCGGTGGAGTTGCCGTAGGTGATGTAAGCGGAAACGGTCTTCCCGACATTTATTTCATTCATAATATGCGGGAAAACAGGCTTTTTTTGAATCAGGGTGACTATCGCTTTGTAGATGCTACCGAAACGGCCGGAGTTGCGGGTACACGGCGCTGGTCTACGGGTGCCGCAATGGTAGATATAAACGGTAATGGACTGCTTGATATTTATGTAACCAACTCCGGCACCTTAGATGATGCCCGTAACGAGCTGTTTATAAACAATGGCGATGGTACCTTTACCGAGCGAGCCGAAGAGTTTGGTCTGGATGATCCCGGTTATTCGATTATGGCCTATTTTTTCGACTATAACGGAGATGGGCTGCTCGATATGTACCTCATAAATAACGAAGATGAAGCCATCAGTTCGTTCGATTTAAGCAATTTGCAGCGCGAAGAGCGGGACTTTCTGGGCGGAGACCGGCTTTTCAGAAATGATGGAGGAAGCTTTACCGATGTAACGGAAGAAGCGGGTTTGTACAGCAGTATTATCGGGTTTGCGCTAAGCGCGAGCATCAGCGATTTAAACCGGAACGGCCTGCCGGATATTTTTGTAGCCAACGATTTTTTCGAAAGGGATTACATTTATATGAATAATGGAGACGGAACCTTCACAGAAGTGGCTGGCGATGAACGCATAGTTCGTAGCATGAGCGCGGCTTCTATGGGTTCGGATGCCGCTGATTTAACCAATAATGGTTGGCCCGACATTTATGTTTCCGACATGCTTCCCTTTTACGACGACCGGATTAAGCAAGTAACGATATTTGAAGACTGGGGCCGTTACAACGACAAAGCCAACTGGGGCTACGGGCATCAGTTTACCAGAAATGTGCTGCATTTAAATGAAAACGGTACGCATTTTAAAGAGGTGAGCCGCCTAACCCAAACGGAAGCAACAGACTGGAGCTGGGCGGTGTTGCTTGCCGATTTCGACCTGAATGGATACAATGATATACTCGTAACCAATGGTCTTGTGCAGGACATCACAAATCTGGATTATCTGGGCGAAATCTCGGATCAGGAGACCATGCGTTCTGTAATTATGAGGGAAGGAGTAGATTTTCGCAGGCTTATTGATATGATACCGGCTCAACCAGTACGCAACGTGCTTTTTGCTAACCGCGGTGACCTCCGCTTCGAAGATGTTACCATTAACTGGGGGCTCGATGAACCTACGTTTTCGAGTGGAGCGGCGTGGGCAGATTTAAACGGAAACGGAGCGCTCGATCTCATCATAAATAATGTGAATTCTCCCTCGCGTATCTACCGAAACCGGGTTGGAGAACTTTATCCAGATCGTACCTCGCTGCAGATTAAGTTAGAGGGTGAATCTCCTAACACGCTTGGAATTGGCGCTCAACTGCAGGTCTGGACCAGCGACGAAGGCTATTATTTCAGAGAGCATTTTTTGCAACGGGGTTTTCAGTCGAGTGTAGAGCCCGGTTTTCATGTTGGGCTTGGAACAAGTACACTAATTGATTCTCTTATTGTACGCTGGCCCGACGGCAGAACATCGCGCATGGATAATATTGAAGCTCCGGCGCGCATCACCCTTCAGCAGCAGGACGCCCGACACATGCCGGCGCCAAGTGCACGTCCGAGCCGAATTACGGGAGACGCCCAACCCGAAAATAAAGCCATTAGCTTTGAAGACATCACAGAAAGTAGTGGCCCTGACAAAAAACATGAACGATTCGAGTTCTTGGATTTTAGCCGGGAAAAACTTCTTTTTAGAATGCGATCGACCGAAGGCCCGGCCGCTTGTGCCGGCGATGTAAACGGAAATGGACTTGATGATGTGTACCTTGGCGGAGCCCGGAATCAAAGCGGTAGTCTGTTCATACAGTCGGCAAACGGCAGTTTCTCTGCGACTCAGCAAACTGTTTTCGAACAAAATGCCCCATCAGAAGATATCCACTGCGTGTTTTTTGACGCCACCGGAAACGGGTTCCCGGATTTATACGTGGTAAGCGGTGGCAATAGCTATGCTTCGGCATCTTCGGCTCTCAACGACCGGTTTTATTTAAACGATGGTAACGGAAGTTTCAGATATCTGCCACAACAGCTGCCGTCGGCCCGAAATTTTGTAAGCGGCTCAGTTGTGCTGAATCACGATTTTACCGGAAATGGTCATCAGGATTTATTTGTAGGAACCCGGCTAAGAGCTTTTGCCGTGGGCACACCCGTAGATTCTTTTTTACTGGAAGGCGATGGCAGCGGAATTTTTAGGGATGTAACCGAATCTTATATTCCGGATTTAAGAAGGCTGGGGATGGTTACAGATGCGGTTTTGGCAGATGTAACGGGATCGGGAGAAAAGGAATTGATTGTAACCGGCGAATGGATGGGAATCCATATCTTTACGCAAAACGGTGAAACATGGCGGGAAATAAGCGGTGATTCTGGTTTGGATGCGCACACGGGCTGGTGGAATGCCATTGCCGCCGCAGACCTTAATGGAAATGGTCATGTAGATATTATTGCCGGTAATCATGGCCTCAATTCTCTTTTCAGGGCCAGCAGCGATGTCCCGGTGCGAATGTGGGTTGGGGATTTTGAAAATAACGGCATGCTGACGCACATTCTCGCCATAAACCGCGATGGGAAAGAATATCCTAAAGCGCTAAGGCACGATTTGCTGGAAGAAGTGCCCAGTCTAAGGTCACGTTATCCCGATTTTAAATCTTACGCCGGGCAAACCATGCAGGAAATTTTTTCAGTCGAACAGCTTAATAATGCGCGGTTACTTGAGGCAACAACGCTTGGTAGCACGGTTTTCTGGAATAACGGAGACGGCACTTTTCGGCCACAGCTATTGCCTATGCGCGCACAGCTTGCTCCTGTATACGGAATTTTGGCCGAGGACCTTAACGGGAATGGTTATCCCGAAGTGCTTTTAGCAGGTAACCTGTATGGTGTTAAGCCGCAGTCGGGCCCATACGACGCTTCGAGAGGAGTTATGTTGCAATACAATCCTGAAAGAAAAGCGCTTGAAGCGGTTTCCTCTTTGCAATCGGGTTTTGAGGTTTTGGGTGAAGGGCGGAATATCCTATCCATTAAGGGCCCGGATATGGAAAAGCGAATTTTAGTAGCCAGATACAACGACAGACCGCTGCTGTACCGATTTTCTGCAGAATGATGATACATCCGAAAAAAGGTGATTATAAACCCGTATATCATACCAAAAAATAGAGACCGGCTTTTCGGGGCCGGCCTCTAAGTCACCAACATAGTAACTTATTCGTGGGTCTGTTTTTAGGAGAATCAGAATAGTGTGTTACAAAAAAAATCTCTTGAGAATAGTCTTGTTTTAGGGGGTTTTGATGAGAGATTTTTTATCAGGTAATCTGTTTTTATAAAGTCTTTTTGTTTATGCCATCTGCTATACAATACGTAAACTCCTTTGGGCCGGATTAAACTTTTTTCAAAAAAAAATCTGCTAACAAACGGCATCGGAAGCTCTTTTTTATTCTGCGATGCAGATAGTACATTATCGAAAGATTCGGCTACTTGAAATTTTATTACGTCTACCAATTCGACAATTTATATGGAAAAGCACATTCAAGAAGGCACATTGCTCTGGTCTCCGACCGAAGAAAGCAAGCAGAAAGCAAATCTCACCAAGTTTTTAGCGTGGCTCAAAGATGAGAAAAAACACAGCTTCAGAGATTATCAAAGCCTTTGGGAATGGTCGGTAGCAGATACAGACGCATTTTGGGCAACTTTATGGGAGTATTTCCATATTGATTCGCCCGTGCCCTACTCTGCCGTAACCGAAGGTGAAGAAATGCCTGGTATTCGCTGGTTTCCGGGAGCCAGAGTTAATTTTGCGGCTCACGTTTTTAGCATGCAGCAGGAAAAATCACCGGCTATCATCAGCAAAAGAGAGGGCGAAAAGCCTGTGCATATTAGTTGGGACGAGCTGCGAGAGCAAACGGCTTCGATTGCAGCGGCCTTGCGGGAATTCGGGGTAAAGCCGGGCGAACGCGTTGCTGCTTATGTGCCCAATACCCCGCATGCGATTATAGGAATGCTCGCATCCGCAAGTATTGGCGCGGTTTGGTCGGCCTGCTCTCCAGATTTTGGGGCAGACAGCGTGGCCGAGCGATTTACGCAAATAGAGCCAAAAGTGCTCATCACCATTAACGGATATTCGTATAACGGGAAAAGTCATTCCCGAAAAGCTCAGGTAAAGCGACTTTTAACCGAGCTGGAAACGGTAACGCATTGTATTTCTATAGACTATGATAAAAGCGGTGAGAAAATCACTGGAGATGATGCCAAATCGGTAAACTTTGTAGCATGGGAAGAGCTGATTTCGCAGAAGAAAGATGATGTCCTTACCATAGAGCAGCTGCCTTTTAGTCATCCTCTTTGGGTGCTGTATTCGTCGGGAACCACGGGGCTGCCTAAGCCTATTGTGCATGGGCATGGTGGTATGCTAATAGAGCATCTGAAATACATGGAGTTTCACGCCGATGTAAAGCCGGGCGATCGTTTTTTTTGGTATTCTACAACAGGCTGGATGATGTGGAACGTGGTGGTAGCGGCACTCCTTCGCGGAGCTACCGCAGTGGTGTACGACGGAAGCCCGGGCTATCCCGATATGGATGTGCTCTGGAAATTTGCCGAAGAAGTTAAATTGACAACTTTTGGCACAAGCGCTACGTTCTTGGTAAATTGTATGAAAAATGGGCTGAAGCCATCTTCTAAATTTCAGCTTTCTGCGCTGCGCTCGGTGGGTTCTACCGGTTCACCGCTACCGCCTGAGGCCTTTAACTGGGTTTACGAGCATATAGGCAATCATATTCATCTCAACTCAACAAGTGGTGGCACCGATATTTGCAGCAGCTTTGTGGGCGGAAATCCCTTGCTGCCCGTACATGCCGGCGAAATACAATGTCGCTTGCTGGGCGCCTCGGTAGAAGCCTTCGACGAAAACGGGAAGGCGATTCAGGGCAGAGTTGGTGAAATGGTAATAACGCGTCCTATGCCGTGTATGCCGCTTTTTTTCTGGGGTGATGATGAGGGCAGCCGTTATCGCGAAAGCTATTTTGAAATGTTTCCCGGGGTTTGGAGACACGGGGACTGGCTCAAAATTACGGACCGCAATAGCTGTGTAATCTATGGTCGTTCGGATGCCACACTGAATAAAATGGGCGTCAGAATTGGAACATCAGAAATATACAGGGCCGTGGAAGCCGATCCTTCAACAGGAATTGCCGACAGTCTTGTGGTAAGCATAGAGCAAGCTGACGGTAGCTGGTACATGCCCCTTTTTGTGGTAATGAAGCCGGATGTTTCTTTAACAGAAGAAACCAAGAAAAAAGTGGGTGCCACAATTCGCGAAAAAATAGCGCCAAGATTTGTACCCGATGAAATAATTCCCGTTGCTGAAATCCCCTATACTCTAAGTGGGAAAAAGATGGAAAAGCCCGTGAAGCGAATACTGGAAGGGCATCCTGCCGAAAAAGCAGCAAGTAAAGACTCCATGAGAAATCCTGAATCTCTTAAAATTTTTGAAAACTTCTACGCACGTCACTTCGGGGAGAAGTGATGAACGCGGGTGAAACTTAGGAAAAGTTTTTAGCAGTGAATGAACGTGGACTTAGCGGTTTTTTTGTTTTGATCAGCTTCTGATTCGATTCTGCGGTGTTCGGTAAAATGGAGTTTAAAAAAAACACCCATCATCCAAATTTTCCTGATACCTGATACCTGATACCTGATACCTGATACCTGATACCTGATACCTG
>JAIULZ010000039.1 GCA_022565805.1 Balneolales bacterium | reverse complement strand
TACGGTGCTCTTTACCTGAATCGCTTGAGTAAATGTGCTATTCTATAGAAAATAAGAGATGTAGCACTACCGAACGTAATTTAAATGGAATGAAGTCTGATTTTTAAAATTTTGATGAAGTTGAGCTAACCAATTAAGCCAGACTTAAATCGAACTCAGGCCTAAAAGAAAACCCCATTCCCGAAATATAGTCTCTGTTGCGGAGACTATACGGAAATGGGGTTGTACCAGTAATTGAAATTATGGCTAAAACTAAAGCTTAGCTTTTATAATTCTCCACGACGTGCTACCAGCTCGCGCTGTATTTCTTCGGAGCGTTCCTCGGTAAGGTCGTAGCCCCACATAACCCAAACTGCGACTGCCGCAGTAAGTGCTGGTATAACGATATCGGCAATTCGCAGATTAAGCATAGTATCGGCAGTTTGGATGGCAGCATTTTGGTCGAATCCTACAAGTTTAAGTACGGCGCCACTTAATACAAGCGCCACACCCTGACCCAGTTTAACCATCCACCAATAGATTGCACCAAAGGTACCTTCTTTACGAGGCATGCCATTTTTAAGCTCGTCCATATCACAAACATCGGCGGTCATACTCATCATAAGTACAAAGAGACCACCAATACCGAAAGCCATTAGCGGGATTGGCATAAAAATAAGCCAAACATTTTCCGGGTTAAATCCCCACCATTTGAGACCATAACCAACAATGGAAATCATGGTAGACATAATAAAAGCGTTTCTTTTACCGAATTTATTGGCCATCCAGGTAATAATAGGAATTACAACAAATGCGGTCATAAATGCGCTTACGGTAGAAAACCATGCCGGCCAGTTACCTGTAAGGCCATAATCTCCGTTAAACAGATAGAAAAGAATTATGAAATAGCTGAATGAAGCAACCATTTGGAACCCGTTAAATACCAGAAAGGTAGCGCCACAAATTCTCACAAAAGGTTTGTTTTGGAAAACCTCTTTCATTTTAGCAATGAGATCTTTCACATTATTAATGGCCTCTTTAAACGTAAGAGTTGCCTGATTGGTAATGTTCTTTTGATCAATTTCGTTACAGAAAAGACCAGGAAGCATTCCTAAGAAAATACATGCACCACCAACAACCCATGCCATCGTTCTTACACCCTCGGCCTGATTGGCAAATAAATCCGGGTTCGCAATAATAACCCAGAACCAGGGTACAATCATCCATGCAAACTGCCCCATAATCTGGGCAAAGCCCATTAGGCGTGTACGCTCCTTATAATCGCTTGTCATTTCGTAACCCAGCGCAATAAGCGGAGTCGAGAAAATAGTGTTTGCACCAATAAAGAGTAATGAAACTAGCAGGAAATACCAGAAGTTGAATAGCGAACTTGCTTCCGGGTTCATTTGCCAAAGCATAATGAACATGAGCCCGGATAAGATTGCCCCCATAAAAATATAGGGTTTTCTTCTTCCAAAACGGGATTTCGTGTTATCCGATACATATCCCATTATCGGGTCTGTTATTGCATCGAATAGTCGTGGCAATCCTCCCAGCAGACCGGCAAGAAAGGGATCTATACCAAAAGCCGTTAACAGAAAGAATTGAAAAACGCCCAGCGCACCGGGCAACAGGTTATTTACAAGATGGCCGGACCCAAACGCAGCCTTTTGTAAAATAGGTATCTTTTTTCTGGCGGGTGTTCCCTGTACAGACATGCTTTAGAATTAGGTGATGAGTAAAACCAGCTTCCTGTTGCTCTTTGCGATGTACTGGCTATGGAGTGAGTTCTGCGTATATGGTTAAGAATAGCTGTATAAAAAATTTACTGCGATCTGCGCTCGCGAATCTCACGAGCTGTTGGTGGTACAAGTACATCTTCGAGCAGCGCATCTAAATCCCCATTGTATGTTTTGGTTATTGGCTGTCCATCCCTTGTGAGGCCTTCAAAAATACCATCATCAACCAGATCCCATAGCGGAAACTTTGCCTGAGCCTGCAGATTAATCAGTCCAAAATGATTTTCCGATCCCAATGGATTTTGAGCGTCTTTCCAAGGCTCGTCGAAAGCTTCGAAGTAAAAGACACTAATATTATTTTCGTTAGACCATGCTCTAATGTCTCTGTAATATATCCCCGACTTATATTCATCTATAGCCTGGGCTCCGCCTTTACCGTAAAATTCGTTAGAGATGGTTGCCCAGCCGGTTTCGCCTATATGTACGGGTTTGTCGATCCCGAGACTATGCATGTAATCCACCACGCTTTGGTATTGATTTACGGCGAACTCAAGCGAACGTGCCATCGCATTGTGGATTTTTTCCATATCGCTGAGGTGCTCTTCATCTTCGGGTACTCCCCAGAATTCAGGGTTGTAATGGGTGTTGTGCATTGGATAGGTGTGCATAGATATAAAATCTACTGCTTCAATGAGGGCATTCAGGTCTTCTGTGTGGTATTCTTCACCACCGCCACCCCACGATGAGAAATCGTCGGATGAAGTTATCCAAAGTGTTTCTGGAAGCTCTCCTTGCTGTTTGAGATCCTGAAGGTGGTTTACCCAGTTGAGTATGATACCGGGTACTACCCAGTATTCCTCCGCCCAGTGCACCATTGCTTCGTTACCCACGGCTATAATTTTTACAATTTCGGGGTATTGCTGCGTTAGCTCAACCGCGCGGGCAATTTCCACTTCATTTCGCGGATCATCAACATCTCGTATGCGCTCAGGTTCGTCGGTCCACGCATTTTTTGCATCGATCCAGGCGCCCAGCATCACATACATTTCAAAATCGGGGTCATCTTGTTTCAGCTCCCTGATAGCCTGCAACAGATTAGCGGCTTCGTCATAGTGTACATTATATGTTCGAAGTAACCTCACGCCCATTGCACTTAGAATAAGCATGTCTTCTTTTAGTTGCGGTATTGTCGGCTGTATTTCCCTGGTAGTTTCGCGATACCCCCCATAGGAAATAGCCTGGTAATGAGGGTTGCCCAGAATTTCTTCGGCTGTCTTTGTAATATTAGAAAAGTCGAAAGATTTATGTTCGTCATTTCCACAGGAAAACATAAGAAACGCCCCCAAAATGACCCAAAAAGGTACATTGATTTTCATAAGGATTGAGTTTTTTAATTTAGCCAAAAGGCTTAATGATGGTTTATTTCACTACTTAAATCGCTCTTTATTTAGTGAAACAAGAATTTTAGAGATGTTGCCATTCCGGCTGAATACTTCCTGACTTGCAGTAGCATCGAGGCATATATTCTCAAAACGACGGGTAGTGCCATTCTTAAAATAAACCTCAACGGCATCTATGTCTCCCGAGCGGTATATAACAGGAACCTGACACACAGAAAGGCACAAAGCTTGCTCCGGAATCCCTAAGGGGATTTTCTTTCCTTCCAGGTTAATAAACTCAAGTTCTTGTGCTTTTGTACTTAGCTCTTTGGTGCGCAGTAGATAGGGATCGAAGCACAGAAGCCCGTCTTTAACTTTTACGCCAAGTTCGCCAAAGCCGGCAAGAATATCTTCTTTTACCTGCCCGGTCATACCCGGTTGCTGAGCGCCACGATGGGCAGGGGTATGCGAATACGCATCGGTAGGGAAAGCTCCGTAACGCATTGGAGATTTATGTACCCCAATACCATCTGCAATAGCGTAAAAATGCCTGCTTAGTTGCTCTGCGATTTCAGGATCGGTTTCCTTTGTTGTTCTAGCAAGTTCACATACCTCAAATACGGCAAGGTACAACTTAGATACCATGTGCCAGTATATTGATCCAAGACCCTCGTAGGCGAAAAATGTGCCAGATCTGCCCGTGAATGCTTTATGGTTAAAGACCTTTTCGAATAGCTGTAGCACAGCTTTTTCGTCTTTTTCCACTAGCTCGCTATAGGTCGTTTTAGCCAGCTTGGCAAGAGCAGATTTTACGTCTGCTGCATTTCTGAAATCGCCATTAAAATGGTACACTTCATAAACATCTTTTTGAATGATGGCGTTATTTCCATCCTTAACCAGCTTTTTAAGAAGTGGTATTGCGGCAACATCGCTGGCAGGAATACTGTTTTTCTCCAGAAAGCGGGGGAGGTTTTTGTTCGGGTAAAGTATATAGCTATTCTGGTCTTCGCGGTATAATGCGCTGTTGCGAAGTGCATCTAAAACCTCCAGAGATTCTTTGGGACTAAGGTATCCTGAGCTAAGTACCGCAACCTGCCCTTCGAGCATTTCACTGAGATAGGCAATGCGAATCCCTTCGTCTTCCATGCTCATTATATTGTATGCATGGTACAGTTTATCGGGTCTGCGGTTAGCCCTTATGGAGTGTTCCATCCATTTACGTGCTGTTTTAACAAATTCGTGAAATTCGGAGACACTCAGGCTTTCTAATTCTCCGCTAAATCCATTTTCGTAGATTTTGACCCTGTATTCACTACCTGCCTGACCGAGTGCATCCGTAATTTTCTTTCTGTCGCTGTCTTTAACAGATGATTTAAGTAATTTTTGATTCTCGTTTAGCACCTTATAAACCTGCATGAAGAAATGCGCCATTTCTTTTGAAATCTTTACGTCTTTTACTTCAGAGGTTTCCAGAATCTCTTCGAAGAAATATAGAAAACGTCTCAGGTAAAACAGGGTTACCATAGAAACCCCGTTTCCTACCAGAGCATTATTGGCGTCGTTCCATTCTGGTCTTTGTGTGTTTAGCCATATACCTGCTTCAGGTATAAAATTAGAAAGCTTGGCGAGTACAGACGCAAGAATTTTCTCAATAAAGCCAACTCTGTGAATACTACTTTCGCTATTGCGCATAAGAGCGCCATCGGCACCAAGAGCTGCAACAGAATCACGGATTTCCTGATCGGCATCATGATCAAAATCGATAGTATTCTTATGGTCCAGCACAATATCCTGGTATGCTTTTATACGATAAGGCACATTGGCATAAACAAAATGAGATTGCTTCATAAGCTCATCAAATCCACCAGGCTTATGCATCCGGTAAAATTCTAGGAATTTAAGCATATATATTATCTGGTGATCTCCCCAAT
The DNA here is from genome assembly GCA_022565805.1 of Balneolales bacterium. GTDB lineage: Bacteria > Bacteroidota > Rhodothermia > Balneolales > Cyclonatronaceae > Cyclonatronum. Next base: position 25,069 of record JAIULZ010000039.1, on the reverse strand, counting down.
AGCCAATATAAGACCATGGATTGTCCGGCTCTATTGTTTCCCAATCGAAACCGCCCTTAGTAACACGGTAAGGGTTGTAGCCATCGAAGGTAGAGGTATTCAAAAACTTGAATATCATGCCTTCAATGAACATAGGGTAGGAGTGTACCAAGGCTTCCCAGTTTTGGAAAATATCGCGCCAGTTTCCCTCATAATCCAGAATCTTAGATCCGTCTACTTCACTTCTTGTATTTATCGAAAATTTGTTCCATGGCCGGCTTGGGTCGCCGTGTCTCCGGCTGAATTTAAGAGGCAGGTATTCTTTTCCAAGGCGATAGAGGTCTGCATCCTGGCTTCGTTCAATTACTGTGTAAAGCGCGAAGCTGCTAAAAGAATCTTTTAAATGGGAAAATAAAGATTGGTTTCGACTGTAGACCTCTTTATTTGCACTTTGTATATAGGCTATAAAGTCTTTTTTCTCGATACGGTCGTTATGGTCGAAAGTACCGCCGCGCATAATGTTGAAAAGGACGTTTGAAAAGTGCCTTGCATCTTTGAATGTATCGGCAGACTTTCTAATGCCGTCGGCACCGGCTACCAGCTGCTGCAGGGTTTCTGTGCCATTTTGTATGTCTTCATCAATTTTATGCAAGAGTGTCGAATCTTCGTCAATGGCCTTATTAAGAGCCTGAATCTGTGCGTGGTTTTGGTTTACATTGGCCACTATTTTCCACGATTTTGTTCCATGGGCTTCCAGAAGAACCTCAGAGTGCATGAAATAGGCTCCTTTTTCGCCTTTAACATCATTTTCCTGCACGAGCGAACCACCACTGCGAAAGGTATTTAATTGCAGCGATGATACCAGGTAATGCGATGGCTGTAAACCGGCAGACCATGCTACATTTGCTTTTAGGGCCTCGCTTGGTTCGGCTTTGTCTACAATAATGGCGCTTAGCGCATAAATTCCAAGGCCGGTATTTGCTACCAGCTCGCTTCTTTTGTAGGCGTCTACTAAATTACTTGACGCGTTTTGAAGATCGGGCTCTACGCCATAAGGAAGCAGGTTTTGTATACCGTCGAGTACTTCTACGGTCTGGCTTTTATCCGACAGGTTAAAGAGCTCGGCAGTGCGAACAAAGCCGAATAGATTACTTGAATTCCACTGATACTGAAAGGAAAGAGATAAATCGTGATTTACTTCCTCGAACATAATTTTATTGCCGTGGAAGTTTTTATACAGGTTTCTGGTGATGGCGTATTTACCTGTAAAACGTTCTGAGAAAGGCTCCCATACTTGTAGTTTGCCTTCGACAGAAAGCCGGAAAATCGTTTTGCTGCCCGTAATATCTGCCGATTCTGTAATCTTATCATCAGTATAATAAGGGAAAAGGGCGTAGTTACTGTTTTTACGGCCGGCAGTTAATCCACCATTGCTGGATATGAACATCCAGTGGTTAGAATCGCTAACAATATTCATAAAAAACGGACGCATTCGCTGATGGTCCGGAATCTTAAACCAGGTCTCATTATTCAGGGTTACTTTTTCAAGAGCAGGCTCTTTGCTGTTTTTAGTGTTATCTGTATTTGCTTCAGAAGATGTGTTTAGAGCGGTAACCATATCCGGGAATTGTAATTTATTGGCGCAAATTCCATTACTTGTCTTATAAAGTTGAAATGAAATTTTTTGCAGATAGTGAGTATTAAATAATATTTTAAAATAGCTTTTTCAGGCTTTTTCTCTTTACCTGTTTTTAGTTTTCTTATAGCACGTATTCAGGAATTAATTTGCACAACTCTGCCTGTTATTTAAAAGCGAGTATTTTTATATTCTAAATGATTCATCCAAAAGCTGATGATGAAATGCCGTTATCGTAAGAAATTGATGTGAAGACGGCATTTTTGGTATTATTGGCCATTAAGTTAAGCACATAGAGGCCTTGTAAGTTTATTCCCCGTTATTCCATTTTTGTACGTTATTCTAATTAAGCGACAGTACTTTTAGAATACTGTCGCTTAATTCAGATCAGATATATTGCTTTAACTATATTGCTGCGGTTAAAGTTATTTTACCAGCGTCATCTTTTGTGTTAGTACCTGGCTGCCAGAAGTAAGGCGATACAGATAAATTCCACTTGAAAGGTTAGAAGCATCGAAGCTTACGGTGTGGCTACCTGCGCTTTGTGTACCGTCTACCAGTGTTGCAATCCGCTGTCCCATCATGTTAAATACTTCAAGCACAACTGGTGCCGCATCGGGCAAGGTGTATTCAATTTGGGTAGTTGGGTTAAACGGGTTTGGGTAATTTTGCTTCAGTTCAATTCTGTTAGGTGTTTCAGAGGGCTCATCACCAATCGATGTAAAGGCAGGATCCTGATACACACGTACGTAATCCACAATCATTTCTTGTGGAAACTCAGTTGTTTCATCAGGGTAACCAGGCCAATGGCCGCCAACAGCTACATTCAGAATGAAGTGAAAACGCTGGTCAAATGGCCAGTTGTATGGTGCTAAATGGTTTTCAGTAACAATGAAGAAAAGCTGATCATCTACATAGAAACGAATTACTCCTGGTTCCCACTCAATTGCGTATACCGAGAAGTCTTCGCTAAAAGTACCTTCAGGCTTTGTAATAGATCCGGTACGAAAACGATTATTTGGCCAAACAGGTCCATAATGCACACTTCCGTAAGAAATATGTGGCTGATGACCCAGTGCTTCCATGATGTCGATCTCACCGCTTTGTGGCCATCCACCGTACACATTATCGGTCGGCATCATCCAAATAGCGGGCCAAAGTCCCTGGCCTTCAGGAAGCTTGGCGCGTACTTCGAAACGGCCGTAAGTCCAGTCGCCTTTATTGTAAGAGCGTATGCGTGCAGAAGTGTAGCTTCTTCCCGAAAACTGCTCCTGTAGGGCGCGAATATGAAGCATCCCATCCTGGATGAATAGGTTCTCTTCACGATCGGTGTAAAACTGTTGTTCGTTATTTCCCCAGTTAATAAGGCCATAGTTAGCGCCTGTACCTAACTGAAAAGTCCATTTACTCAGGTCTAATTCTTCTCCTCCAAACTCGTCTGACCAAACAAGTTCCCACTCCTGGGCTTGTGCCGAAAAAGAGAATAAAAGTAGAAAACCAGCTGTTAGTAGAGTAGAAAAGAGCATTTTAAATTTATGCTTTATCGGGTGCATATTGCTGCCGTATGTATCATATCGTGCTATCATTTTTATTTCCTGTATTTGTTGCGGGTTATTTGAAGCTTCGAAAACCGGCACCTTGTACTGTTATTAATACAGAACAAAATACCGGTTTTACAAAGCTTTTTATGCGGGGATAAACCCAGGATTAGTATCCCGGATTTTGTCTTAGGGTATTGTCTGAAAGGTTAATTTCTGTTTGGGGAATTGGAAGTAAACCAAGTCTTTCAGGTCTGAAGTTAATTGTAATGTCAGAACCCTGTGCCTGAGCATTAATTTTTTCAGCGGCTGTATTAAGGCCCATCCGAAGCAGATCCCAGTAGCGATGACCTTCACCTGCGAATTCAAGCCTGCGCTCATTCATGATATTATCGCGAGTTGCGGGAAGTGGAGAGAAGTTGTCGCCGTAGGCACGCATTCTTACCATATCGAAGTAAGTTTGAGCATTTGCAGAACCCAGTTCAGCAGCCATCAGCATTACATCAGACAATCTGAAAACAGGTCTGTTGTAAGGCCAGTTGAACTCAACGTTAAAAGATGGAGTATCTGCTCTGCGCGGATAAAACTTTTTAAAGGCAAATCCTTGCCATTGGAACATCTCATCGGCAGCGTGGTTAACGCCCTCTGCTACAGGGTCCAGAATACTTACAAAATATCTGCTGTCAGTATCTTTGTTGAAGGCGTTGTTCAAGCTAAGAGTTACCGGCTGGAAAGACCAACCCTGTGCATACTGCGGGTGAAAACCTACCCCACGCAGACCGCTCATGGTAGCTGCCCAGTTGCCGATAGAACCATTGAGGAAACCCCAGTCTCCGAATGTATTTGTTACGTGCTGTACAGAAAAAATGGCTTCGCTATTGTTGTTTCCAGCTCTTCCCCAAAGACTTGCAAAATCTGGTAGCAATGAATGATTGCTGTTATTTATGATGTCTTCGAGGTGAGCAACAACTTCGTTACGCGAAATAGGAAGGTCTCCGGCTCCCAGTACAGGCTGAGCGTAATCCTGATGGTAGAGATATACTCTGCCAAGAAGAGCTTTAGCGGCCCATTTAGAAACGCGACCGGCTTCTGCAGCTGGGATGTTCTCGCGCATGTTCGGGATGATTTCAATCAATTCCTGAACAATAAAGTTGTACACTTCGCCGGGTGGCACTTGCTGTACACGAATGTCTGTAGCTACAAGCGGGCGCGTAAACAAAGGTACATTTCCAAAGAAGCGAACCAAGTCGAAATAATGATAGGCTCTGAGGAAACGTGCCTCAGCATCAATATTTGCTCTCATTTCTTCTGTCGGGAAATCGATATTATCAATTTCGCTGATGAGCAGGTTAGCGCGGTAAATACCGGTAAAGCGGTCGGACCATAAGCCCAAAGCCTTGCCATTATTTACAGAAATATTGTGTGCATTAAACTCCAGTAACTCCGGCTGGTCTCCGGTTCCCGAACCGCCTGCATAGGCATCATCAGAAAGCATATTCGAAACAACATCGAATGGATGGAAGCCGTCGTTAGCTCTGCCATGCGAAAAGGTAAGTGTTTCGTAAATGGCGAACAGCGCTTGCTCGGCATCAGACTGCGTTTGGAAAAAGTTGTCCTGAACTCGTTCTACAGGCGGTGTATGAGACAGAAACCCATCCATACATCCGGCTATTGTAAAAGACAGCACAACAATTAAAGTTGCTAAGTATTTCTTCATGATAGTGTTGAATTAAAAATCAAGGTTTACGCCAAATAGAAAGGTGCGGGCCTGTGGATAAATATTACGATCGATACCAACATTAAGCGGACCTGCAGAACCGATTTCCGGATCGTGGCCAGAGTAGCTGGTAAATGTGATGAGGTTTTGAGCTGAAGCATAAACTCTTAAACGTCTTGCACCAATCATTTCTACCAGATCGGATGGTACAAGGTAGCCAATGCTCATGTTACGCAGGCGTACATAGCTGCCGTCTTCAATGAAAAAGTCAGACGGGCGGCTGAAGTTACCATTTGGGTCGTTTATAGTAACTCTTGGGTGGCTTGTAGATGGGTTATCTGCAGTCCAGCGATTAAGAACGTCGCGCTTCCAGTTAGGCATGTTCAGGTCGTGTCTGCGGGTACCGCCAGTGTAAATATCCATGCCAAAAGCACCATACCAGAACATATTCATATCCCAGTTTCTCCAGCCAAGATTAATGTTAAATCCAGCGGTGAAATCAGGGTAAGGGTTACCGATCATTACACGGTCTTCATCGGTGATTTGTCCATCGCCATTTGTATCCAGGAAGATAAGGTCGCCCGGACGTGCATCTGGCTGAAGAAGTTCGCCGTTAGGACCTGTATGGGCAAGAACTTCTGCCTCATTCTGGAAAATACCGCCAGTGCGATAGCCCCAGAAAAAGCCGATCGGCATTCCAACCTGTGCCATTGCCACGTTATTCATAGAAGTAGATACGCTGGCTCCGAATAAACGACCTTCTTCGTTATTGATAGCAGTAACTTCATTTACATTGTAGCTACCGGTTAAGGTCATATCAAGATTCCAGTCGCCGCTAATGAGGCGAATACCAGACTCAATCTCAATACCTGAATTTCGTACTGAACCACCGTTAACTATCGGTGCTGCATTACCTATGAAAGCAGGAATTGGAGCGGATAAAAGCAAGCCTTTGGTATTTTTTACGTAGAAGTCAAGGTTTACAAAATACTTGTAATCGTAAAAAGCAGTTTCTATACCAGCACTAATCTGCTCGGAAGTTTCCCAACGGAGGTTAGTATTGGCAATACGGCCTGGGTAAGCACCGGTAACAACAGAAGGAGTGGCTCCAAAACCATAGCCTGCGTGTGTGGTAATAAGCGGTGTGAAGCCAAATTGACCGATGTTATCACTACCATTCTGGCCCCAGCCACCACGAACTTTCAATAGGCTTAAGTTATCGTACTCTGCCATGAACTCTTCCTGTGAAATAACCCAGCCAAGAGAGAATGCAGGGAAAGCAGCCCAGCGGTTATCGGGTCCGAATTTAGATGAACCATCTACACGAAAAACACCTTCAAGCATGTAGCGTTCGTCGTAGCTGTAGTTCACACGCGTGAAGTAAGAAGCAATAGCCTCAAGGCCTAAACCTCCGTAGTTGGTCATGCTTTCTTCGTCTATACCGGTAGAAAGCCATGCATGGCGGAAAGCCGGCATACTTAAATCGGCACGTGTACCACCCAGAAACTCATTTCTACGATCGAGCATTTCAAAGCCTCCAAGAATGCCAACATTATGTTGAGCAAACTGGTTCTGGTAATTTATAACGTGGCTTGTTTGCCATGTAAATAAACGCACTTGCTCTTGAAAAGCAGAGGTTGTACCGTTAGAAACATTACCACCTAAATCGTATATAGGAGTAAAAGAACGGTTTCTAAGATAAGCGAGGTCGATATCAAAAGAAGAACGAACGCTTAGATTATCGGTAATATTAAGACTTCCGTAAAACCCACCGACAATCTTGTCTTCGTTGAATTGCGCGTTAATAATATCTATGGCAGCAACAGGGTTTACAACTTCCTGAGACGCAAAAGGAGACTGAGCAAAGCTACCGTCTTCATTACGAACAGGCGTTACCGGATCGATATTAGCAACACGGGCCATAACACCACCGAACTCCTCATTAGGGTTTATACCCTGGCTGGCTTTGCTGGTAAAATTTACACGGCTGCCGTAATTAAGGCGTCCAGCACGGTGATCGGTATTTAACCGGAAAGTGAAACGCTCATAATTAGATGCTCCTCTAGCCACAATACCTTCCTGCTGATGGTAGGAGAGTGAGGTAGAAAAAGTAGACATATCGGAACCACCGGAAAGTCTCAGGCTATGGTTGGTAATTGGTGCATTATAGTAGAACACTTCGTCCTGCCAGTCTGTACCATTACCGATAGCAGCAATACGCTCATCGATGTCAGGAAACGGAAGCGTACGATTATCGTTTGCGTAGCTTTCGTTCATTATCATCATATATTCGGGGGCATTCAAAAGATCAATTTTCTTCCATGGGTTTTGGACTCCAACATAACCGCTGTAAGAAACCTGAATAGGACCCGGGCGTCCGGTTTTAGTAGTAATCATTACAACACCGTTAGCACCGCGAGCACCATAAATGGCTGTTGCAGAGGCATCTTTAAGAACTTCAATAGACGAAATATCACCCGGGCTTAGGAAATCAATTCCCGTAACAGGCATGCCATCTACAATATAAAGTGGTTCGGGGTCGCCTGTAGTTCCCGTACCGCGAATACGAACGGTAGCTGTAGATCCGGGCTGACCAGAGTTTTGCATTACCATAACCCCAGCAGTACGGCCCTGCAGTGCCTGCTCTACCCTAAGGGAAGCAGATTGTTCAATTTGAGCTGACTCAATTCTTGAGATAGCGCCTGTAACCAAGCTGCGCTGTTGCAGGCCATAGGCAACCACAACCAGTTCACTTCCCATTAGGGAAGATTCGCGCAGCTGCACGTTAATTACGCTGCGACCATTCAATTCAATTTCTTGTGTAATGTACCCTATATACCTAAAAACCAGGACCCCCTGGCGATCGGGCACATTAAGGGAAAATTCACCATCGAAATTAGTTGTTGTACCAGTGCTGGTACCCTGTAAAATAATGTTGACACCAATAAGTGGCTCATTAGTATCAGCATCGGTTACTGTTCCGGTTATTGTCTGCCCGTAAACGAGCAGAGGTGCAAAAACCAGACCCAGCAAACATATCGTAAACAGCTTCAATTTTGCCATGTTATACAGTATTAGTCGTAAAGGTTCGATTTCATATTCAGTTATGAAGGATTCAGAAAATCAGAGAAGCGCTTTTACAAGAGCTTGCACCAACAAATCTGGTGAAAACAGCTTTCAGTTGCTTTAATCACTAATATTATTGCAACCTTGTGGATTAGCTACCGCTAATATAACCCAATTTAGAAGGAAACTCCATAAATAGTGCAAAACAATTGATATTTTTTTTCAATAGTTGCACAAATTCTATCAGGTTAAAAATTAAATGTCTGTATTTTATTTTTCAAGTCTCTGATATTATTAGGTTAATTGGTGGTTTTGGTATTGTTTGTAAAATAAAGGTTATGTGCAAACACCTTTATTGCAAATTGCACATATCTATGAATAATACCAATCGATTTGTTCAATTTCGAAAACAAAATGTACCAGAAATAGTACCTTAAACTAAACAATATTAGCTAATTGGGATCAGTATGGTTTGTTTCAACCTGTATCCTGGATTTCAGTTAAATGCGCCGGTTCCAATAAATTGCTTTTTTAGGGCAATAATTCTAATTGATAGTTTTTGAAAAATATTATTGCTTATTTATCAACTAATGTGCAATTTGTTGCAGTGCGTTTCTCTTACTTGGCTATGCCTTAATGTGAAGAAATCCGACATGTATAACACAACTTGAATTAAATTTAGAATCTTATGAAAACGCTTACAATGCTACAAAAAGCTTTTGCAATTTGCTTGATCTCTACCTTATGGCTGGTAGGAACAGCAGGTGCTCAGGGAATTATACCCCCCGATGAGCCATCTGATCTACCCGGTCTGCCATCGGCTTTTAATGTTGATACCGACGAAATCGACTGGGAAGGCTTTACTATGTTTCCTTTCGAAGGTGCAGGTTTGGTAAGAATCGAAAATCCGGATCAGTCTGGTTTAAATACAACCAACTTTGTTATCGAGTACAAAAAAGGTGGCGCCGGTGAAGGCGGGCAGCCTTGGGCTGGTTTCTTTTACCACACTGCAGAACCACTTGTAATAAACGACGATGCAGTTTTTCGTCTGAGAGTATGGTCACCACGTTCTGGTATTACCGGTATGATGAAGCTTGAAATGAAAGATTTCCCGGATGTAGCAACACCAGATATGTTTGTAAATATTAATGATGCAAACCAGTGGGTTGAGCTTGAGTGGGATCTTAGCATGGTAGATCGTAATACTCCATGGGATCGTATTGTAATCATTATGGATCTGCAGGGTTCTGCCGGCGACGCTGGTGATAACTTTACCTGGTACCTCGATGATTTCGTTTTTGATAACGGTCTTGATACAAGCACTGGCGAGAATTTTTCTGATATCCCACAGACCATTGAGCTGAATCAGAACTATCCTAACCCATTCAACCCTACTACAAACATCAGCTTCGCAATTCCAGAAGCAGGTCAAGTTACTCTTGAAGTATTCGACATGCTTGGACAAAAAGTTGCTACTGTAGTTAATCAAACACTATCCGCTGGTCAGCACACTGTATCTTTCGATGCTTCGAACCTGTCAAGTGGTATGTATCTGTACCGCCTGAACTCCGGTAATCAAGTGCAAACCAGAAAACTAACGCTCATTAAGTAATTAGTGAGTTGTTATGTATGTACATATCGACTGTATTGCCAGGTATGCCTGGAAAATTCCCGGCAGAGTCTGGAAGGCAAAGTAGTTCGGTAGTATTAGACTAACATCTATAGTTGTAACATTTAAGACCGCCTGATTTATTCAGGTGGTCTTTTTTTTTAAACACATGCCATGTCTTATGGAAATTCTTTGCGACGGTATTATTTATGACAAGTTCAGGCTGTGTTCTTAAGCTGTATACAGCAAGTTTAAGCAGTTTTTTAAGAATGTGTTGATACTGATTTTTTTCGGCTTACTAATAGTAAAAGCGTTAGGCCCCATACGCTTCCATAAATTTAGAAAAAGGGCTTTTTAACGATTGTAGAAATTATTTTAAAGAATTTGCATGAATTGAAAAAAATAGTTCAGCTTGTACTAAAGAAGCTTCGGATTGTGAGATACTATGTCAGGGCAAAAAATGACATTTTTGTCAAGCCGATACTTAATTGATAATATGTGCTTTATGAGTAATAATAAAGTTCTCGTAGTAATTATTTTCATTTTGTATGAAAATAATTTTCATAATTATTGCAAGTCCTTGTGCAATTATATATTATGTTTGCAGTATCTAATTTTACATTTAAACACAGCTTATGTTATGAAAAAAGCGCTTTTAACATCAGCTATACTGGTTTTGGCTTTTTTGCCTTTTATGGTAATTCAGCCCAATGTATCCCAGGCTAGCGGATTAAGTTCGGAAACACAATTTGAAACAGGTTTAACCAGTGCTCTTGCGCAAGCCGGAGATAATGTTATTATTAATGGCGACTTCAGTGATGGGCTCAATAACTGGACTCCTTTTATTGCTGATTTTGCTGGCGTTTCTGCTTCTGTTAACGTTGTTGATGGTGAAGCAGCAATTACTAATATTGCAGGTGCAGGCGGGGAAGTGTGGTTTGTTCAGCTGAATCAGGTTTTGACACCCGATCAAATTGCATCACTTCAGGTAGGTGAAACATATACAGCCACTTTCGATGCTCGCTCCAATGTAGATGGACGCCCGCTAAGGTTCTATTTTGGCGAAGATCAGGGTGGGTTCTCACCTGTAAATATAACAGATGTAGTTATTAATCAGGCTGTAGAAACTTATACAGTTCAATTTGTGATGACTGCCACTTTCGGTCAAATGAAGTTTGGTTTCGAAATGGGCACTAGCAATGATGATGTCTACATTAGTAATGTTTCACTCCAGCAGGGCGGTAGTGGCGAAATTACACCACCACCAGCACCGGTTGGTTTTGTAGCTTCAGACATGATTGGCCCCAACCCCGTAGGTCCGGGAGAGGTTTTTCTTGCTGCAGGGCCAAATAACGTCTCTGAAGGCAATATAGAATATCGTCTATTTTATTCTGAAACCGCTTCTCAGCCAGGTAACCCCCTTAATGCTACAGAATATCAGTTCGGTTCTATACCCGGCGATGGTAATGGCATAGGCGCTTTTGGTTTTGTAATTACATCGCTAAATGAGAATACAGATTATACTTTTTGGCTTTATCAGTATAATGTTGGAGCAGAACTTTTCTCTGAGCCAGGTATAGCTTCAGCAGTATCTGGTGGCGAAGATGATGATCCTCCGCCACCAATCGGCGATGACCTCATTTTTAACGGCGATTTTAGCGATGGTCTTACTAACTGGACTCCTTTTATTGCTGATTTCGCAGGCGTTTCCGCCAACATTGAAGCTGTAGACGGCGAAGCTGCCATCACCAATATCTCCGGAGCCGGTGGTGAAATCTGGTACATTCAGCTTAATCAGGTTTTTACTCCTGCACAAATTGCAGCTCTCGAAGTTGGTGAAACTTACACCGCAACCTTTGATGTAAGGTCTTCTGTTGATGGCCGGCCAATGCGCTTCTTTTTTGGTGAAGAAGGCGGAAATTTTGCGGCTATTAATTCGACAGATATTGTTGTAAACCAGACATTGGAAACCTTCGAAATTTCTTTTGAAATACCACAGACTTTCGGTCAAATGAAGCTTGGTTTCGAAATGGGAACCAGTAACGACGATGTTTTTATAAGCAATGTTTCTTTCGAAAAAGGCGGTAACGGCGAAGTTACGCCTCCACCAGCTCCTGCTGGATTTGTGGCTTCAGATATGATAGGAACAGATCCTGTTGGAACGGGTGAGCTTTTTCTTGCTGTTGGCCCAAATAATGTTGGCGACGCAGACATTGAATATCGTCTGTTTTATTCTGAAACAGCATCACAGCCGGGTAACCCGCTCGATGCTACAGAATATCAGTTTGGCTCAACTCCTGGTGATGGTGATGGTATAAGTGCTTTTGGTTTCGTACTCACAGGTCTTAATGAGAGTACAGATTATACCTTCTGGTTGTATCAATACAATACGGCTGCTGAACTTTTTTCTGAGCCAGGAGTTGCCTCTGCCGTTTCAGGCGGCGAAGGTGATGATCCGCCACCACCAGTAGGCGATAATATTATTTTTAACGGTGATTTTAGCGATGGCCTTAATAACTGGACACCGTTCATAGCCGATTTTGCGGGCGTTTCTGCCACCATTGAAGCTGTAGACGGCGAAGCAGCCATCACCAATATCTCCGGTGCCGGTGCCGAAATTTGGTACATTCAGCTGAATCAAGTTTTTACCCCAGCTCAAATTGAGGCACTTGAAATTGGCGAATTGTACACAGCTACTTTCGATGTAAGATCTTCTGTTGATGGCAGACCAATGCGTTTCTTCTTTGGCGAAGAGGGCGGCAACTTTGCAGAAATAAATTCAACTGATTTAGTTGTTAATCAGGAATCAGAGACTTTCGAAATTACCTTCGAGCTTACACAGACTTTCGGTATGATGAAGCTCGGTTTCGAAATGGGTACAAGTAACGACGATGTATTTATCAGCAATGTTTCTTTTGAAAAAGGTGGTGAAGCAGGAGACACGCCTCCTCCGGCACCAGCTGGTTTTGTTGTATCCGATATGATTGGCGAAAACCCTGTTGGAGATGGTGAACTGTTTCTGGCTGCCGGTCCTAATAATGTGGAAGAAGAAAATATCCGCTATCGCTTGTTCTACTCCGTTACAGCTTCTCAGCCTGATAACCCGCTCGATGCAACTGAATATGCGTTTGGCTCAACAGCCGGCGATGGTGAAGGAGTAGGTGCTTTTGGTTTCGTAATCAGCGGCTTGGAAGAAGCCGTAGAATACACCTTCTGGCTTTATCAATTTGATGATGTAAGCGAGTTGTTTTCTGCTCCTGCAACCGGTTCTGCCGTTTCTGGTGGTGAAGGTGACGAACCGCCTCCGGTTGGAGAAAACATTATTATTAACGGCGATTTTGCTGATGGCTTAAATAATTGGACTCCATTCGTTGCCGACTTTGCAGGTGTTTCTGCAGATTTTGCAGTTGTAGACGGTGAAGCAGCTATCACAAATATTTCCGGCGCAGGTGCCGAAGTTTGGTACGTTCAGTTTAACCAGATATTAACCCCCGCTCAAATCGCTTCTCTCGAAGTAGGCGCATCTTATACTGCTTCTTTTAACGCAAGATCAACTGTAGATGATCGCCCGCTGAGGCTGTATTTTGGTGAAGATGGCGGAGGCTTTGTTCCTGTAAATAATACAGATATTACTATCGGTCAGGAAGTGCAAACCTATGATATTGAGTTTGTAGTAACTCAGACTTATGGTCAGATGAAATTCGGTTTTGAAATGGGAACCACTAACGAGTCTGTATTTATTAGTGATGTATCATTCCAGAAAACCGGAGAAGGCGGTGGAACACCACCTGCACAGCCAGAAGGTTTTGTAGCTACAGACATGGTTGGCGAAACTCCGGTAATGCCGGGCGAAATCTTCCTTGCTGTAGGACCAAACGATGTTGAAGAAGATAATATCGTTTACCGCATGTTTTACTCAACAACAGAAGGTCAGCCCGAAAATCCTTTTGATGGAACCGAGCATGAGTTTGGCTCTGTGCCAGGCGATGGAGAAGGTAATAATGCGTTTGGCTTTGTTCTTGGCGGGCTTGAAAGCGGCACAGAATATATTTTCTGGCTCTATCAATTCGATACAAGTACAAACCTGTTTTCTACTCCTGCCATTGCAACGGCAGTATCGGGTGGTGAAGCAGGACCGGGTCCGGAGATTGTTCTTCCGGTTACCTTTGAAGAAAACATTAACTGGGCCGATGTATTTGTGAATTTTGACGGCGGTATGACCACTGTTATTGATAATCCTGATCCTTCCGGAATCAATACTTCAGATCGCGTTGCCCAAATGGTAAAAGGTGAAGGGCAACCATGGGCAGGGAGCTACTTTACGCTTTCTGAAGCTCTCGAAACGGCCGAAAGAGCTATTACTATACAAGTCTGGGCACCGCGCGATAACACTACGCTACTGTTCAAAATAGAAAACTCCGAAAACCCGGATCAATTCTTAGAATTAGAGCAAACCATACCCGTATCGGGCGAATGGACAGAGCTCAATTTCGACGTTAGTTCCGCTTCGGCTGATATCTCTTACGACAGAATCGTTCTTATCTTCGATCTGGGAACAGTGGGCGACGGCAGTGCCGATTTCACGTGGTTCTTCGATAATATTGACTACGGTATTCCTACAAATACAGGAAACGAGTTTGCAGACATCCCTACAGAATTTGCGCTTGGTCAAAATTATCCAAATCCGTTTAACCCGACTACGCAAATTCAGTTTGCGCTACCGGAGAACAGTCAGGTTCGCCTTGATGTGTTTAACCTGATGGGACAGCGCGTGGCAACTCTTGTAAATGAGAGCATGAGCGCCGGTACCCATACAGCAACATTCGATGGCGCTTCACTTGCCAGCGGTTTGTATCTGTATCGTTTACAGGCTGGTACAAATGTGATTACTAAAAAGATGATGCTTGTGAAGTAAACGCATCTCCTATTGTTTAAAGGCGCCTTGTTCTTCGGAATGAGGCGCTTTTTTTTATTATCAGATTCACTGGGTTTTATACAAACTTCTATTAGACTGCGCAGGATCATTAGGTTTTCCTTTTACTCTGGGAAAAATGATATTAGCAGATAAATTTTTTATGCTACCTGTTCCTTTCCCACTGCCTCTGTTTTCTTATTCAATACTATCAAATCTTCGGTTTTTAACAGACTTAATTAGTTGATTCGAAAACGTAAACCTTGTGGCTACTCCGATTAATCTATAATTCGAAGTTTATGTCTCCAAGCGTAAAATCTCGTATCATAAAAGCAGTTACTTACCTTTTTTTAATTTCGAGTCTTCGTGACTTCGCGGTTCAAATTCGCCTTTTCGGAGCGGGCTCAATATTTCTCCCTCGGAAAATAAAAACAGCCGCTTTTCCAAGACATCGTTAAGATGTGTAATTCCGGTTCTGACAGATATTTTGCACATTATTGATAATTATTTTTCAGCATGAGCAGGAAGTTGGCTATATTCACAAACAATTAATTTATTAGAGCTTTTGTACAGAATTCCTGATTACAGGCAATTACTATTTCTGGTGATTTTGTAGCTAAGTGTGTTTTCATATTCATACCATATTTTAGGTTAATGGGCAAAAAGGTAACATTAAAGGACATTGCTGAAGATTCCGGCCTCTCCATTTCTACAGTATCAAGAGCTTTGGCTCGAACGGGTAAAATCAGCAGGGAAAATGAGAAAAAAATATTTGAAAGCGCTCAAAGGTTAAACTATCCCCTCGCAATAGTTGATACACCCATTGAGCTTCGCAAGAATGTGAATATTGCTCTCGTAACCCATTTCTACACGGGCGAATTTTTCTCTTCTCTTTTTCATGGTTTTGATGAAGCGACGGCGGGAGGAAGCTCAAATATTCGACTGCTAAGTGTAGCGAATTCTTCAGATACTGCGATCGAAATTGTAGCCGGGCTAAAACGCAATAATTTCGATGCAGCAGTTGTCTTTCTGCCGGAGTTCACCGAAAAAGATTACCGGGATCTGCTAAAGGCCGTACCAGCTAACTTTCCATTGGTTTCTGCTGCGCCAATAGTTAACCCAGTACTCGATACCGTAACTTTTGATCATTATCGCGGAGGTTTCCTTGTTGCAGAACATCTTATGGAGAGAGGCTACCAGAAATTGGGTATAATAATTGGCCCGCAATCCAAATCAGAGGCGTTGCTAAGGAAAAATGGCTTTCTGGATTATGTTGCTGCATCAGATCAGCTTAAGGTTGTCTGGGACTTTAAAGGTGATTATTCGGTAGAGTCGGGTATGCAGGCGTATAAAGCATACAAGCAGTATACAGATAAGCCAGACGCTATTTTTTGTAGTAACGACGATGTGGCTATGGGGTTTACGCATGCTGCAGTTCGGGATGGGGTAGAAATACCCGGTAATGTTGCAATCGCAGGGTTTGATGACCTTCCCAAATGCGAATATTTTACTCCTTCATTAACTTCTGTATATACGCCCTATACTTTACTTGGTAAAAAAGTGATAGAACTTATCCATGAAAGGCTTCGGGATTCTAAAAAAAGCCATATTGGTTACACTAGTCTAATACCAGTAACCCTGTCTGTAAGAGAAAGTACGGCTCCGTTTGCGAGTTCTCGTAGCAGAATCAAATTGTCAAATAAACAATAAAAAAGATGGGGCGCGCGACTCCCCATCCTTTGGTATTTTGAGAAATTATAGCTTGTGGCGTCATAAGCTGTCAGGCTAAATTAAAGCCCGCTTTTAGCCCGCCCACAAGCACATCGTATCCATTCTTTTCGAATACGGGCTCACCGTTTTCATTGGGGTAAGCAAGGTGATGCTTTTTGATTTCGAAACTAACAGACTTGCTTTCACCAGCTTTAAGATTGACCTTATCAAAATGCCGGAGTTCTTTTACGGGGCGGGATATTTTGCCAAAACGGTTCGATAAAAACCAAAGTACCGTTTCTGTACCGGGCATGTTGCCAGTATTCTCTATAGTAATGGTTGCTGTTATGAAGCCTTCTTCGGTATCGTTAAGCAACTCGCTGTTTAATCTTAGATTGCTGTACCGAAAGTTGCTAAAACTTAGCCCCGAGCCGAATGGAAACAGCGACGTAGGGTGATCGCTCTGGATAATAAGGTTTGCCTCGGATGGATCGAAGTGGTAAATATTGCTTCTTTTGTGGTTGTATGGCAAAAAATGGTTGGGGCTCATTGGGTACGAAAAAGGCAGCTTTCCGGAAGGATTTACTCTGCCACTAAGTATACCCGCGATTGCGGTCGCACCTTCGTTACCGGGAAGCCCCGCAAAAATGATAGCGTTTGTTTCTTCACTAATAGTATGAATCAGCCGCGGGCGACCAGAAACCAGAACAAGAGCCACGGGAGAACCCGAACTGTTTAGACGTTTGATATCATTCAGCTGATTTTCCGGCAGATACAAATCGTTAATATTGCCCGCGAATTCTGTGTAAGGTTCTTCTCCTCCGGCATAAACAATCAAATCGTAAGAACCGAAAGAATTATGTAATTCCGACTCGTTCAATTCAGTATCAGGGAGCTGTAAAAGATCGATTTCAGCTGCCGGGAATTCTTTTCTTATCGCATGAACAATAGTTTCGGTGCTTTCTGGAAAATCCTGCTCGTCTCCGCCTTGCCAGCGGTAGGTCCAGCCCCCGCTAAGACATCTTTTAGAGTTTGCCGCCGGCCCTAAAACACCAATTCGTGAAGGTTTGGAAAGCGGTAAAACGTCCTCATTTTTTAGTAGTACAATAGAATCTTCCGCTGCTTTGCGGGCTATATCGCGGTTATTCGAAAAGTTCTCTGCGTTAAGTCTCTCACTACCCGGAACCGGATGTTCGAAAAGACCCAGCTCAAATTTTAGCATAAGTATACGCCTTACCGACTCATCGATTCTGCTTTCCGGTATTCTGCCACTTTCCGCCAGGCTTAACAGCGACTCGTTAAATTCCAGACTTCTTGGAGTCATGCATACATCAACTCCGGCAGTAATAACATCAAAAACGGCTTCGGTATAGTTCGGTGCGGTATAGTGGAAATTGACCAGCTTTTCAACATCGGCCCAATCGGTAACAACTACGCCTTTAAAGCCCATTTGCTCGCGTAAAAGTCCTTGTATCAGCTGTTTAGAGGCATGAACCGGTACTCCGTTTACTTCACCGCTGTTTAGCATTACAGAGCGCATGCCAGCATCTACCGCCCGCTGAAACGCAACCCGATGAAACTCGTGAATTTGTTGCATAGGAATATGAGCTGGTGTGCGGTCGCGGCCCGTACGCGGATCGGAATATCCCAAAAAGTGTTTCCCGGTTGCCGCTGTTTTTATTGGCTTTGTGCTTGTTTCATCCTGTAATCCTCGCACGTAAGCAGAGCCCAGCTCGCCTGCCAGATAAGGATCTTCACCATAGGTTTCGTAAAAACGTGGCCAAAGCGGGTTTAACCCCAAATCCAGTACCGGCGCAAAAATCCAGTGATGACCCAACCTGGCCGATTCTGCCACTGTTGTTTTGCCGGCTTCAAATGCATGTTGCGGTTCGAAGGTAGCGCCTAAATTAATGGCATGTGGGAAAATCGTGGCTTCTTTAACATAGCTCGCACCATGAATATGGTCGATACCGTAAATGAGAGGAATACCAAGCCTCGTTTCTTCGCTGGAAATACGGCATAAATCTTTTGTGAAATCGAGCCATTTTTGAGCCGGAACTGATTCACCATTTAAGAAAGAGCCAATATGATGCTCAAGTATAAGTTTTCTGGCTTTTTCCGGGTCAAGCTGCACATCACGCTGTTTGCCTGTGGTATTAATCATGGTGATGTCGAGCTGGGTCATTTGCCCGATTTTCTCATAAAGACTCATCCGGCTAAGCAGATCTTCAATTCTGGTCTTTATGGGTAAGTTCGCGTTTTGGTAGGCGTGTTGTTCTTTGTTTTGATTCTTGCGAATGGATGAATCCAAAATAAATTGCTGATTTATATTTTAAAGTAAAATGAAATGGAAAGCCCTTAGGCTCATGATACAAGAAATAGCAATGCGGTAGCTAAAATTGATTATTTTTTTATCAATTTCAACCAGAGGACATTCTTATATGTGCAGGGAAATCTTTTCTAAGAGTATGGCTTAGCGAACCATGCAGCTGCTTTCCCGAACTGTAATTGAAACGGGAATAATGCTTGTATATCCGGCATGTTCCGAAATATCTTCTCCTTTAAGGCGCCCTAAAAGGTATTCCAGCGCTTTTTTGCCCATAAGTTCATAGGGGGTATGTACCGAGGTAAGGGCAGGGGTGTAGCAATTGCATACAGGCAGGTCGTCGTAGCCTGCTACGGCTACATCTTCGGGTATTCGAATGCCACTGCGAAGTGCGCGATGCGTAAAGCCAATGGCCATAGAATCGTTACAACAGAAAACTGCCTCTGGCTTCTTATGCCCATAGTTCATATATGAATCGAAGGCTGCTGAACCAGATTTAAGGCTGAAATCGCCTTCGAATTGCCAAACAAGCTTCAATTCGGGGCACGAGCTTGCGAAATCCTGAAATCCATTCTTGCGTAGCATGGCCTCCGGCTTATTAGAGGGGCCATTAACCACGCCCAAACGGCGAAAGCCTTGCTCAAAAAAGTGTTCGGCCATGAGATAACCACCCCTGTAATTATCGAATGTGATGGTATCCATTACTGGATTTACCATCTGCGCAACCGAAACAATAGGAAAGTCGGGGCTTATTTGAGCAAGCAGTTTACGATATTGATCCTGAGTAAAATGTGGCAAAAAAAGTATGGCTCCATCAAAGTTATTCCGCTGCAGATCTTTAATTATTTCCAGATCGTCGAGAGGAGCATTTTCGCTGTTTACCAGCACGACGCCTGCATTTCGCTCTTTTGCTACGCTGTCGAAGCCCTTATAAAAAGAAGAATAGAACTCCCCGGTATGAAACCGAGTAACCAGGGCTATCGTAATATTTTTGCGCAGGCCAATAGGCATATGAACATGCCGGGTAGGGTAGTTCAGCTTCTGAGCGCTTTCGAAAACCTTTTTTTCGTTCTCAGAGCTAATTTTTCCGGAGCGTGCTAAAGCCCTCGAAACCGTAGAAATCGATAGCCCTGAATCTTCAGCAATATCTTTTAGCGTTATTTTAGAACTCATGTAGCTACCCCGGGTTGAAATAATATTTTCTAAATGTGAAATATTTTTGCGTAATCTACTGTAAATATGCACTATTTGCAATAGTTGAGGCAATCTTAATGCAGGGGTAATGTTTTCCTAATTCAATTGGTATCAGAATTTTGGGGCAAGTATTTTTAGTTTATTATTAGTCGGCCACGATTTGGTATTTTTTGCACAAATCAGCAATGTTGGATGTTAACTGTAACAGTTTGGAAATATATAGCTAATGCTTTGGCAGGCAAAAAGGTTTATTTTAGCATATATTCCCAATGAAAGATTGTTCATCTGTTAGATTATGTCTTCTAACAGAGCTCTTTTTAAAAGTATTGCAGAATGCATGATTGCAATTTTCTTTCAGTTTGGGTCTTTTTGAGGGTATAACTTTTTTATTTTTTGAAAATTAATTTCATAAATTGTGCAAATAATACGAACTTGAATCGACACGTACTTAAGATTTATTTTCTTTAAATAATGAGAAAAATTTTACTTGTATTGCTCTTTCCGGCTCTATCCGGTTTTTGGCTTATGGGCTGCAATTCCTCAACTCCGGCGGATAGCAGCGACTCTTTCGATAACGGTGTGCATACTGTAGAGCTCACCGATTCTGGCTGGAAGTTTTTTGTAAACGATCAGCCGCTTATGATTAATGGTGTAAACTGGGATTATTTCCCTATTGGCACTAATTATGAATATGTGATTTGGGAAGAGTCAGACGATCTGATCAAGCGTGCCCTCGATCATGAAATGACGTTGCTTCAGGAAATTGGAGTTAATGCCATTCGGGTATACACAGGTATTACGCCCCGTTGGATCGAGTATATTTATGATAACTACGGTATTTATACCATGCTCAACCATTCTTTTGGTCGCTATGGCCTCACGATAGATGGGGAATGGGTTGGAAATACGGAGTACAGTAAACCCGCAGTCCGGGATATCCTCATCAGCGAGGTAAGGGATTTGGCTTCTGAATTCAGAAATACTCGCGGCTTACTGCTGTATTTGCTTGGTAACGAAAACAATTACGGCCTTTTCTGGGGCGGCGCAGAAACAGAAGATATCCCGGTTCGGGATGATGAATCTGCGCGACGGGCAAAATATATGTACCGGCTTTTTAACGAGGCCGCTCTGGTTATGAAAGAAGAAGACCCGACCCGACCCGTTGCACTTTGCAATGGTGATGTGCTTTTTATGGACCTGGTTGTGCAGGAAGCACCCGATGTAGATATTTTTGGAGTTAATGTGTACCGGGGAGAGTCGTTCACAGATATGTTTGATACCATTCGCGATAGCTACAATAAGCCCGTACTTCTTACCGAATTCGGCGCCGATGCCTTTAATATGATACGCATGGAGGAAGATCAGGAGTGTCAGGCGCGTATTAATAAGTGGAACTGGTACGAAATTTATGCCAATGCGGCTGGTTTCGGTAAAGCGGAAAATTCTATTGGCGGATTTACCTTTCAGTTTAGCGACGGCTGGTGGAAATCTGGCCAAACTACAGATTTGGATGTTCATAATACCACCGCCAGCTGGTCTAATGGTGGGTATGATTGCGACTATGTTACCGGTGAAAATAATATGAACGAAGAATGGTTCGGAATTGCAGCTAAGGGACCGACCGGAGACGATGGAGTGTACGAGCTTTATCCCAGAGCCGCCTATTTTATCCAGAAAGAAGTGCATAAGGTAGATGTTTATCGCGACGGCCTCACGCTTGGCGAATTAAGAGCATTTTTTGAAAAAATCTCCATAGAAGATGCACTGCAAAAAGCATCCGAAATAGAGCGGCGATTCGCGGGCGAGCAGGTACCTTAGCTGTAATGGAAAAAATGAACCAAATTACTGGCGCAAAGCTTTATGAAACCTCAGCAAAAGGAAATCGGCTCAGCCAAATCGATATTGAGCCGGATTCCCACGACCCTGCGTTCTACACATGCACTATCGAGCTGCATCCCGACCAAAGACACCAGAAGATAACTGGCTTTGGGGGTTCATTTACCGATGCTTCTGCCAGCGTGCTGAACCGGTTAAGCACGCAAAAACGGGAAGAAGTCCTGAAAGCTTATTTTGGCAAAAATGGTCACAAATATTCTCTGACCCGCACACATATCAATTCCTGCGATTTTTCGCTCGAAAACTACAGCTTTGCCGATACGCCCGACGATTTTGAGCTTCAGCATTTTTCATTTGATACCAGCCGATACCTGGCTGCAGATATGATTAAACAGGCCATGGATATTTCAGAGCAAGGTTTTTGCATTATTGCATCTCCGTGGACGGCTCCTGTTTGGATGAAAGATAACCAAAAATGGCGCGGTGGTAAGCTTCGAAAAGATTGCTACCGGGTTTGGGCCCTATATTTCGCGCGCTTTATTCATTCTATGAAGCAGGAAGGCATCCCGGTCTGGGCAGTTACACCTGAAAATGAGCCGCTCGGTAACGACAATAATTGGGAAAGTATGCACTTTACGCCGGCAGAAATGAATGATTTCGTTGAGAATCATTTGTACCCGGTGTTAAGTGAAAAAGCGCCTGAAGTAAAGATTTTAGGATACGATCAAAACCGGGATACCGAGCTTAATGAGTGGGCCACAGCTATGTTTAAAAAGCCCGAAACGGCTAAATGCTATAGCGGTACGGCGGTTCACTGGTACGGCAGCACAAACCGTGTGTTCTCTGCCGGTCTCGATTTTGTTCACAAACTTGCGCCCGAAAAACATATTATACAGACCGAAGCCTGTATCGACGCGCAGGTGCCGCGGTGGAAAGATGATGACTGGTACTGGAGCAAACTGGCTACCGACTGGGGCTGGAGCTGGGCACCTGATGAAAAAAAGCATCTTCACCCTAAGTATATTCCGGTATTTCGCTACGCAAACGACATTATTGGCTGTCTGAATCATCATGTGGACGGCTGGGTAGACTGGAATATGGTGCTGGACACAAATGGCGGGCCAAACTGGGCTAAAAACTGGTGCATTGCTCCCGTAATTGCAAAACCAGAAACCGATGAAGTTCACTACACTCCTTTATTTTATGTGATGGGACACTTCAGTAGATATATTCTTCCCGGCAGTTCGCGCATTGGCTGGTCTATGAAACCGGTCGATGAAACAGACCCAAACGAACTGTTAGTTACAGCAACACAAAATCCGGATGGAGAAATTTGCGTGATTCTCAGTAACCCATCACTCAAACGAAAAAACATACTTGTAAAGCTCGGCGATGCAAAGCTGTGTTTTACGATAGATGCACTTGCGGTTCAAACGCTATGTATTCCAGCATCTTAAAAAATTTTATTTACTTAATATTCTGGTAAAATGTCTAATAATAATGGGGTGTATGCCTTCTTTTGCAGGATATTGAGGCCAAAACTAAAAACAAATAACACTTAATTAGCACGAAAACATGTCATTCAGGCCCGAAAAACTTCAGTCATTTCAGGGTAAGTCCGAAGAGGAGATTCTTGTTCTCATTAACTCACTTACCGACGAATCGTTAAAAAAACAACTCCTTGCACAGCTTGAAGAGGGTGTATTTGGTTTTTGTTTCAGTCTTTATGAGGAAGGTCAGCGTCCCGGAGATACTGTAACGGGCGAGCAAATACGCAGGCGTCTGGAAATTCTTAAGCCGTACACAAGCTGGATTCGTACTTTTTCTTGCACAGAAGGCAACGAGCTTATCCCGCCAATAGCCCACGAAATGGGTTTTAAGGTACTGGCCGGCGCATGGATTGCCGGAGATGCAGAAAAAAATCTCATTGAAATGGATCAGCTCATAAAGCTGGCCAACGATGGTTTTGTAGATATTGCGGCTGTGGGCAATGAGGTTCTCTACAGAAAAGAACTGACCGAAGAGGAGCTGACCGAAAATATTAAGTACGTTCGTAGTAAAATAACAAATTCCAAAATACCTGTTAGCTACGTAGACGCCTACTACGAGTTTGCCGGCGAAAATAGCATCACACAGAATTGTGATGTTATTCTATGTAATTGTTACCCATACTGGGAAGGTACAAATTTCGATAATTCTCTGAGCCATGTACGCCACATGTTTGATGTGGTGAAGCAGGCTGCCGGTGACAAACCAATATTTATCACCGAAACGGGCTGGCCAAGTCAGGGTGAAGGTATTGGAGAAGCGATGCCTTCTGCAGAGAATGCTCTAAAGTACTTTTTGCAGATACAAATGTGGGCTAAAGCAGAAAATATAGGTGTCTTCTATTTTTCATCATTCGATGAGTCCTGGAAAAAAGATGTAGAAGGTGATGTAGGTGCATTTTGGGGTATCTGGGATATTAATGGAAATTTAAAGTTTTAGTTTTGGTATTAGCGCTATGAATACATTTAAAGCATTAGGCATAGAGCCGGGCCGGGGAATTTGTTATTCCGGATTTCGACATGGGCAGCGCCCGGGAGAAAAGTATCCTACTTTTGAGCAGGTTAAAGAAGATTTGGAGCTTTTACAGGGACATTGGAAATACCTGCGTATGTACGACTGTGATCCGCATGCGGTAACGGTGCTGGAAGTAATTCGCCGGGAAAACATGGATTTTAAAATTATGCTGGGCGCCTATATCGAGGCGGAGATGAATAATTTTAACTGTCCGTGGAAGGGGGGAGTCTATCCAAAAGATCAGCTCGACAGAAACCGGGAGGGAAATCAGCAAAAAATTACGAAGCTTATAGAGCTGGCCAACGAGTATTCCGACATTATTTTCTGTTTGTCAGTAGGAAATGAAGCCTGCGTAGAGTGGACCGATCATTATGTGAGCGAAAAAAAGGTTGAGGATTACATCAGGCAGGTAAAGGCGGGCGCGTCTCAGCCCGTTACATTTTGCGAAAACTATGTGCCGTGGCTGGTAAAGCTAAAAGAAGTTGGAAACGCCGCCGATTTTATTTCTATACACACTTATCCGGTTTGGGAATATAAGCACATTGGTGAGTCGCTTAGCTACACAAAAGAAAATTACGAATCTGTAGCCAGTGCATATCCCGATAAGCCGGTAGTAATTACTGAAGCTGGCTGGGCAACAAACTCGAACGGGCGCGGCATAAACCCCGATAATGTAAACGAAGAATACCAGAAGCTATATTACGACAAGCTCATGGACTGGGCCGATGGAAACCAGATTCTAACCTTCTTCTTCGAAGCTTTCGACGAACCCTGGAAAGGATCGCCAGAGCCGCTCGAACCCGAAAAGCACTGGGGCGTATTCAAAGAAGACCGAACACCTAAACTGGTAATGAAATCCATTCTCGAAAAAACAGAAGTAGGGTGATGCGTGCCTTGATTTGGTCAAGGCTGGATCAAAAGGTGAAATTAATTGTGAATTGTGAATTGTGAATCACTGTTGTCCGGGGAACCGGAAAAAAAGCA
>JAIULZ010000038.1 GCA_022565805.1 Balneolales bacterium | reverse complement strand
ACTTCTGATCTCTGACGTCTCCCCTCTGCCCCTCGGTCCTCCGTCTTCGGTCCTCCGTCAATTCACCATTCACCATTCCCTACTCCCTACTCTCTTCCGTAAAACGGTGTACGCGATCGGGATCGTCGGGTTTGGTTATGAGACTAACCAAGATGAGAAGACCCGCATTGGCTATCAGGCCGTAAACTCCTTCATGCAAACCCCAGGGCTTTAACTCCGGATTCATCAAGAAAAACAGGTTTACCACAATTCCTGCACCAAGACCCCACATCGCTCCTGCTTTTGTGGCTCGTTTCCAATAAAACATGGCGAAAACAACCGGAAATATCTGCGCTACTCCGCCATACGAAGCCAAAAGAAGCGCCACAAGAGATACGTCGCCAACCACGGCGAAAAGATAGGCTATAAACCCGATCAATATTACGCCAAGGCGAATCAAACGGCGCTCCATGGCATCGGTAAGCGGGGTTTTTACTATTTTAGCGATTCCGTCGCGTACCCCAACTGAGGCGGCCGAGTGCAGAATAGCATCGCCGGAAGACATGGAGGCGGCAAGCGTGCCGGCGCAAAATAAGCCGATTACAATAGCCGGAAGCTCTATCTGCATAAGCATAAACGGCAGGATACTATCGGCCGGCGTAATGCCGGGATACAGAACGACCGCAGCAAAACCAATGAGCAGAATAGGAACCAGAAATATTTGAAAGGTAGGATAAAGCACTATACTCAGCCGTAAAGCCTTGTCGCTTTTTGCGGCAAAACTTCGCATAAAAAAGTGGGGCCAAACCGAAAAGCCAATTGCCGAAACCAAAACGGCCGAGCTGAACGCCATCCAGCTCCAGGGGCTACCGTCGGCGGTTAGTCCGGGTGCCTGTAGCATAGCATCTTTGCCCGCCGCACTTATGGCCTCAAACATGGGGCCGATGCCGCCATAAAGCGCGTTTGGCAGATAAAGTCCTAACACCCAGGCCAACACCATCATAAACATCCCCTGAAAAGCATTCGACCATCCCACGCCCATCACCCCGCTGTAATACACGTAAATCATTACCACGATATAGGTGATTCCGGCTCCAATCCACTCGGGTATCAGGCCTTCGGTAATCACGTTTAGCACGTAGCCGGCGCCCTTCATTTGTATGGTGAGGTACGGGATAAAAACCACCACGCTTAAAACAGCCAGCAATACCGATAGCAGCTTACTATCGAATCGTGAAGCCAGCAGCTCGGCCTGCGTTACATATCCGAATTTCTTTCCCAGCCTCCATGCTCTCGGACCAAAAAAATACAGCGGTATGATGCCCGTAACGCCATAAGCCAGAATATAAAAGGCCGCCGCACCTCTCGAGTAAGCCCAGCCGGGACCTCCGAGAAATGCGAAGGACGAAAAAATGGACGCCCCGATTACAAAATACAGCAGAAAAACGCTCATGCTCCGGTCGCCGGCCACGTAGCCGTCTACGCTTCCGGAAACCCTCAAGCCCGGCAGAATTCCGGCCAAAAGAGAAATGAGCAGATAGGCTCCAACAATCAGCAGAATTACAAGCCCCGTATCCATCAGCTATCGGTGTTTGGTTCAGGTGGAGTTTTTGCTGAAGCCCGATTTCGTATTGCCGGTTTATTTGGCTTGGCGTAATCGGCCCGATAAAGCAGAATAATGGCCAGAAAAGAGAGCAAAAGCACAAAAATGATCCAGGCAAAAGATGGCGGGAAACCGGCTATAAGCGGCTCAGCAGCTCCAAACCAGCTGTACACGGGATATAAAACCGAGAGCTGAATAAAAACAGCGGCCACCAGAAACCATTTTCTGGCCCGTGTCAGGGTAAAGCTGAATGCGCCTGATTGGGGTTTAATTTTGCTCATAATATCCGTTTCTACAGAACTTTTTTTACGGCTGCTGATTTCTTCGAGAGTTATCTCAGTTTAGCTTAAATCGAGCTTTAGCTGATTATTCCCGGCTACAGAAAATCCCATTTCCATCAGTTTCTTGCGATAAACCGGATCTTCTGTTTTCGTTTCTATGGCCTTCACGCCTTTTGAGGCGAAAAAGGCTTTATTCTCGCCAAATAAGTACCGGGCGATTTTAAAATCCCGATAGGCGGGCGTTACAAAATCAAGGTGAAGCCGCAAGTTGCCCGCATCATCTTTATCGCCAATCAGCACTCCGGCAGGCACAGTGTTCCGGAGAATAAAAATGCGGAATTCCCCACCCGGCTCAGCGGTATTAAAATCTGGCACTATTTTTTTAATTTCACTTTCATGAAAACCCAGAAAATAGTTCAGGAAAGAATGATCACCATTCAGCTCAAGTATCCGGAAATACTCTTCTGTGCGGTACATTTGCAGCAAATAGTAAATATTTATGCCCACAATAAATGCATTCATTCCGGCTACGGGCCAGGAAGAAATAAGCAGACCGTACACCGAGAACGTGGCCGCGCCAATCATGTTTACAATGCGTAGCTGTATGATGTTGCTCATCATCAGCGAGATGGCTACGAGAACAGAAGCTACGTAGCCTATTATTTCATAAATTAAAACCGAATCCATACGTTTTTCTAAAGAATACCCCTTCTTCGCCGGTGTTTTTTTCTATTGCAGGGTGATGGCTTCCTGCCTGGAAACGCATCACAAAACAGTAACCGGCTTTGCTTTGTTTTTTTGTGATCTGTTTTTGCTCTTCGACACTGAAGGTACTTTTGTAGCTGTGCTTTTTTCACCTCGTACACTGCCAGATTACGGAAACACTGAGGCGAAAGAACGTTTTTAAATAGTTTTGCTATAATACAGAAAAGCCCGCTTTTTGAAACGGGCTTTTCTGATTTTGGAAGGTAAGCTAAACCGTGGCTATTTTACAAATTCCGGTAAAACCTGCAGGAACCTGGCTGCGGTTTTTATTCCACGATGAAAATCTTCGAGACTAAAATGCTCGTTGGGGGAATGAATGGCGTCTGTGTTGAGGCCAAATCCCATCAAAATAGTGTTTACACCCAGCACTTTTTCGAAATCGGCTACTATAGGTATCGATCCGCCTTCGCGCGCGAAAAGCGGCTCTTTCCCGTATACATCATGATACGCTTTTCCGGCAGCTTTGAGGCCGTAAAAATCCAGCGGCGTCATGGCCGGGTGCCCGCCGTGGTGAGCCGTTACTTTTATCTTTACGCCTTCAGGCGCAATTTTTTCGACATACTCCTGAAATAATTTCGAAATGGTATCCGGGTGTTGATTCGGCACAAGTCTCATGCTTATTTTTGCGCCGGCCTCGGCCGGAAGTACAGTTTTGGCGCCTTCACCCTGATAACCGCCCCACATCCCGTTCATATCCAGTGTTGGGCGAGCAGATTTTCTTTCGAGCGTAGAATAGCCCTCTTCTCCCACGGCTTCCGTTACGCCAATGGAACCCAGCCAGCCTTTTTCATCGAAAGGAAGCTTGCTGTAGGCATCGCGCTCTTTCTCGCTGAGGTCAATCACATCATCGTAAAATCCGGGTATTAAAATGCGGCCGCTTTCGTCTTTAAGCTTTGCAACGATTTCACAAAGTGCGTTAAGCGGGTTCGTGATTGCGCCGCCGTACACGCCGGAGTGCAGATCGCGGTTCGGACCAAAAACTTCCAGCTCCATGTAAGCAAGTCCGCGCAGGCCGTAAGTTATAGATGGTGTGTCTTTAGCGAACATCGCGGTGTCTGAAACGAGCACCATATCGCAGCTTAGCTCTTCTTTGTGTTCTTCCAGAAAAGGTACCAGATTGGGCGAGCCGATTTCTTCTTCACCTTCGATAATCACTTTTACGTTTACGGGAAGCTCTTCGCCCGATTTAAGCCAGGTTTCGATGGCTTTTACATGAATGTATGCCTGACCCTTATCGTCGCTTGCGCCTCTTGCGTATACTTTTCCGTCTTTTTCTACCGGCTCGAAGGGCGGCGAGGTCCATAAGTTAAGCGGATCTGGCGGCTGTACGTCGTAATGCCCATAAATCAAAACCGTGGGTTTATCCGGCCCGGCCTTAAGATGTTTGGCAAGAACAACGGGATGCCCTTTGGTTTCACAAATCCGGACTTCCTCCATCCCGGCATCCTTCAGCCGGTCTTCAATAAAAAGAGCGGCCTTGCGAACATCGCCTTTAAGCGCAGAATCGGTACTAACGCTGGGTATTCTAAGTAAATCAAATAGTTCGGAATTGAACCGTTTCTGGTTCGCATCTACGTAATCAAAAAGTTTCGACATAACAATTCATAATAGTTATAGGGTGATGGGTTCCCCGCCATTTTACTTGTTTACATACAGCTTCTAAACTGCAGTAAATGGCTTCCCAATATATTTATAGTTTCTAATTTGCCGGAAAAAATCTTAAAAGGCTTTTCTGAAGTTTATACGCTAATATACCTTATAGCAGCCGCAGTTTAAAACCTTAGCCAGGATTCTGAAAACTAAGTTCAAATAAAATTTAATCGAATCTGCGAACGGCTTCAGCATCTATCCAGCCGCTAATACCGTTACTAAGGGTGATGTAGACCATTAGTTTGGTTTCGGGCGTAGTTATTGTTTCATTATTTCGCTGAATACGCAGTCTGAAGGGCGGGAACGGGCTAAAAACGGCCTCGCTCTCAGTACCGGCAGACGCCCGCATTTCGAAACCCGTTTGCACGATTTGTCCGCGTGCCCACTCGTTGGCCTCCGATCTGCTCCAAAGACCAAGCAGGAGAAAAACCACAAAAGCTACGGCAAACACAGCAGCTGCATTCTGCAGCAAACGCATTAAGTCTGCCCTAAACCAGCTCAAAACCAGGGCAACAGCGCCCAGATTTAGAAAAACCAGCGCAAACAAAAAAGCGTTTACCCAGCCAAATTCGTAAACAATGGAGTTATGCAGCCGGTAAACAGCCAGCTCGGGCGGGAGTGAAAACTGAAGCGCAAGCCTTTCGGATGTAAATGCTGCGCTCCTGTATGCTTTTCCGGCAATTGCGGTATTATGGGATGCTACAGCATGCAGATAAGCCCTGTTAAAGTAGTAATCGGCCAGCGCCAGATTATCGAGTCGTAAGTGGGAAAGCCCTATATTTAACCAGAGTTCCGGCGAGGAGTAGCCCATTTCTTCCAGCGACTGAAACCGGCTGAGGGCTTCGGTATAACGCCGCTGCTCAAACAGGAAATTGGCTTCGCTAAATATAAAATCCGGATCGGAGTCGGTTACTGCAGGCAGCTCCTGAATCATATCCTGAGCTGTTAACACCGCCGGGCAGGCACAAAACGCCAAAATTGTAAAAACGAATATTCGTTTCAATACATCGTGCCGGTATTTACGACTTCTGCTTATCATAGCTTCTTCTTAAGACGTTTCAGCAAACTTACGGCGGTTTCGGCAAGCATACGAATTTGGTCTTTGCCCGTATTCGGCGCATAGGCCAGTTTCTCGGCGCGAAGCAAAAACTGCAAAAGTTCATCAACAATCGGGCCATCTCCGGTTTTAGCTTTTAGAGCATCACCATAATATATGCCCGGTTTGCCTTCTCTCTCGAGATTGAGGCGGTCTGCCAGATAAAAAAGAATTGTTCTGCGAAGCTGTGCCGCAGCTACAGCCGGTCTTTCATCTGCCGAATCGAGCATTTCAAGCGCACGCTGCATGCCACGATCGGCATTTTCAGACGCAAAATACCGTCGGGAAAAAGAAGCATCATCCTTTAAACGGCTTTTAAACCGCTTTGCCCAAAACGCAATACCGACCAGCAGAAGCGGAAAAAGGGTCATTACCAGCATAAGTCTAAGCGGCGCCTGCTCTGGCTGTCCAGCCTGTGCCCAGTTTCTGGTTTGTGATGCATGATTAACGCGGAGTCTGCTTTCCTCTACGTAAACAAATTCCTGTTCTTCATCCCTTCGGATCTGAATTGGAATTTCTGGCAGCACGGCCGTTTCATAGCGCTGCAGCTGCGGATTGAACCAGGCGACCGGGGCGGCTTCCATGCGTAAGTCTCCGGTGCGCCTGCCAATAAGTATTTCCGTAAATTCTTTTACCCCACCTATTCCGGCCTGTGATTTTCGAACTTCAGAATTCTCGCGAGTGGTAAATGCTTCGAGTCTGTCCGGAATTGTATAGCGCGGCTGATCGATAAGCGGAATATTGCCCTGCCCCTCGAAGCGGGTTATAAGCTCGATTGGTTCACCAATAATTATAGCAGGTTCGGCCACGCTTCGGGTAACGCGGAAATCACCAACGGCTCCGGTAAAGCCAGCGGGTTGCGGCTGTGGCAAAGGCTTAGGCTGCAGTTCTGCAGCTGCCGACTGAAGCTGTACCGAGCGCTGAGAA
The DNA here is from genome assembly GCA_022565805.1 of Balneolales bacterium. Classification (GTDB taxonomy): domain Bacteria; phylum Bacteroidota; class Rhodothermia; order Balneolales; family Cyclonatronaceae; genus Cyclonatronum. The sequence goes on along the minus strand of JAIULZ010000038.1, from coordinate 24,078 downwards.
CGACCGAAACCATCGAAGAAACGGGATGTATCCCCAAAACGATTGGTGGGCCTTATGTTTACATTTACCTGATAGGCGCCCAAGCGGGTCTGACCCGACCGGGTTGGAAAAAGCGCATAGCGCATTAGCACTGCTCTGCGATACTGCACCCCATCTATTATTACGGTTTCTGCTCTCGGGCCCCGCTCGTCGGTGAGGCGTTCGAGCCAAAACCCTTCTGTTCGCCATGAAGCAGAAGGCTGATACGAAATTACGCTAATATCACTACGAAAATACAGCACAATTTCTGCGATAATCTGCTCCCCGGCAAACGGAGAGCTGTTAGAAAGCTCCAGTTCTACAAAAAGCTCCCGGTCGGCGGCAAGTTCCTTATCTATTTGGGCTCTCGATAAAACGCGTAGTTCGAGCGCTTCTGTAAAAAAAATACGCTCACCTACGCGTATTTCAATAGAAGGAATGCTTACCGTTCCTTCCTCAGTCGCCTCAACTGTAAAGCGAAATCCCCGTGTGGCCGAACTAACACCATTTACGATCGAAAACCCGGATGTAGCAGTGGGCACCGGAGACAGCAGCTCAAGACCGTCTATTTCCGGGATTACCGGTCGCTGTACCAAAGGTAGCTCAGGGCCGCTTACTTCGATCGTAAGAATAAAGCGTTCGCCAACGAAAAGCCTGCTGCTGCTTACCGAGGCGGTTGCATTGATGTCCTGCCCCTGCAAAGAAACCGTATTAGCGTACGCTTGCCGGGGCTGATCTGCTGCGAGCAGAAAGAAAAGGATTACCAACGGAAAAAAAAACGCAAGGCCACTTTGCCGGCAGTTACGATATTTAAATGAGCTTAATATTGGTGCCAAAAGTATGATCATAAAGAAGCCGGAGCTTTACCAGTCTTTTTCGGCAGAGGGGGAATCATCAACCAGATCGCGCAGAAAGTCGCGGATCAGATCCTGCTCGCGACTCAAAAGGGCGTTCAGAAGTTGCTCAGCCTCCTGTTGCGACATTTGTCCATCTGCGGTTTGCGGAGTGCCTGTTGCGCCCTGCTGATCGGCTGGCTGCGTCTGCGCCGGAGATTCTGAACCATCGCCATCTTCTGGCTGGTCGCCGGCATCTCCGGGGGAGCCTTCTCCCCCATCCTGCGGCTGACCGCCGCTACTACCGCCGTTCCCGCTCTCATCAGACGAATCTTGCTGCTGCTCGTCATCATCCTGCTGCTCATCGTCCTGATCTTCCTCCTGAAGCATACGCATGGCATATTCAAAATTATGAACGGCATCCGAATCAGTGGGATTTTCGCGCAAAGACGTGCGGAAACGTTCGGCGGCCTCATCCCATTGCTGCTGCCGGCCCAACAAGGTACCTATGTTATATTCTGCCATGGCAATACTCTGCGGATCGGTTGCAAAACGTTTAAATTGCTCAAAAGCATCTATTGCTTCATCGAAACGCGCCTGAGCCGCAAGTGCGTTACCCAGATTAAACCGGAGACGGGCATCCGCCGGATTCTCTTCAATAGCTTCGCGGTACAAGGTTTCGGCTCTTGCGTAATCGCCGGCCTCGTATGCTTCATTAGCCTGCCTGCCGCGGTCGGCCTGCACGGGTGCCATAAGCGGCATCGTTAACAGGAGCAGCAAAAAAAGGAAATAAAAGCAGGATGACAGTTTGAGCATAAAGTAGTTTACAAACGAGAGTATTGAATTACAAAGACAGATCTTCAATTTAGCAAGATTCCTTTATTGTAAATCAGAATTAAGAATTTCGGCCTAAAGTTTCTCTGCCTGAGCCATTACTTCGTCGGACATTCTCATATTCGTAAAAACATTGGTAACATCGTCGAGATCTTCGAAGCGCTCCATCATTTTCAGGTTAGAAAGGGCAGTATCTGCATCTACCTCTACTTCTGTAGCCGGCAGACGCTGCAACTCGGCCGAATCTACATTATAACCGCTTTCTTCGAGCACAGTACGTACCGCATAAAGATCTTCACGGGCCGTAATAACCTCAAAAACATCACCTTCTGCCTTCATATCCTCGGCACCGGCATCTATGGCAGCCAGCATTACGTCATCTTCTTCCAGACCCGAGGCCGGAATACTAATAATTCCCTTTTGCTCAAAAAGAAAGGCTACAGATCCGTTTGTTCCCATATTGCCGCCGTGCTTCGAAAAGGCGTGGCGGATTTCACTAACCGTACGGTTGTTATTATCGGTAGTACACTCCACAAAATACGCTACGCCACCCGGGCCATAACCCTCGAAAGTCACTTCTTCATAGCTTTCGCCCTCGAGTTCGCCAGTACCCTTTTTAATGGCTCTTTCGATATTATCTTTGGGCATATTGGCAGCTTTCGCGTTATCTACAGCAAGGCTAAGACGCGGATTCGAAGCAACATCTCCGCCGCCCTCCCGGGCCGCAACGGTAAGCTCTCGTATAATTCTGGTAAAGGCTTTAGAGCGGGCAGCATCCTGTCTTGCTTTCCGGTGCTTAATGTTCGCCCATTTGGAATGTCCTGCCATATTCTTTCGTAATTTAGTAGTGAAATACCTGGTTTCATAAAACGTGATTAGCACACAGCCGTACAACTATCGGGGATTAATGATATTGTAAGAATGCTATCATCACGGCATAAAAATAACGCTGTTAACGGTCGAACACAGTAAGGGGCGGTTAGGAAAATCACTTGCACCAAAACTCGTGACACCTCAAGACAAACCAAAAGCCCGCATATTTTCAATCCAAGCTAACCTAACCCAAACAAAAAATAACAACCGAAAAAGCTATAATACCTAATATACAAAGAATGCAAGCTGTCTTAAAAGTTCATCCATACGCTTAATTGGAAAATATATTTCCGGTTTCCGGTTCTTAACGAATTACCAATTATAAATGTGGTTTTTTACTCGGTAAGCCATCAAATGTTTTGGTAAAACTCTCCCGAAGCGCTCTCCGAGGGTACCCCTAATGGTGGCGACATAGTGGTAAGTTGTGCTATCTATACATAATAAGCTAAAGAGCAATACATCATAAGCTGCCAAGAAACCCGTCACCAAAAGAATAATCCTGAAAATTCTCCAAATAACCGGCGCAGGCTGGAGCGTGGCGTTGAAATTTGCTGTGTAAACTTCCTTCATCCGAAAGCGCATAGCCAAATAGAAGTTCCTATGAGTGAACGCTTTATCCTAAAAATGAGTATCATAAGAGAATGCGTAACGTATTTACAAAAATTAGCGTAAATCTTAGCTAAGCCATTTTTATTGTAGCCATTAAAGGCTTCATTTAAGCGGATACATTGCGGTTTCTGCATCAGGTAACTTTCTCATTAACAGAAAAAACACTTATGAATATTGGTATAGTTTGCTATCCAACCTATGGAGGTAGCGGCGTTGTTGCCACCGAACTCGGCATTGGTTTGGCCCAAAAAGGGCATCAGGTTCATTTTTTAAGCTACGCTCGTCCTCAAAGGCTAAATACATTCGAAGCCAACATCAATTTTCATGAGGTCTCGGTAAACGTATATCCGCTTTTTGAGTATCCGCCCTACGACCTTGCGCTGGCCAGCCACATGGTAGACCTCATTAAATACCAAAAACTGGATGTACTTCACGTGCATTATGCCATTCCGCACGCCACAAGCGCGTATCTGGCCAAGAAAATCTTGGGAGAAGAAGGTAAGCGCGTAGCCGTAATTACCACTCTGCACGGAACCGATATAACCATTGTAGGCTCAGATCCCAGCTACCTGCCGGTTGTAGAGTTTTCTATCAATAAGAGCGACAGCGTTACGGCTGTAAGCGATTACCTGCGGGATGAAACCTACGCGAAGTTCAAAACTACCAAGGAAATTCACGTTATCCCCAATTTTGTGGATGTAAACCGCTTTAAACGTATAGACCGCTCTCATTTCAAAAAAGCAATTTGCCCGGATGGCGAGTTTGTAGTTACCCACGTTTCGAATTTCAGGAAAGTGAAGCGGGTATCCGACACGGTTGAGGTTTTTTCCCGTATCCTTAAAGCGGGCATACCCGCTAAACTATTGCTGGTTGGTGACGGCCCGGAGCGCGTAAATGTGGAAACCATGTGCCGTACGCTCGGGGTATGTGAACACGTTAGAATGCTTGGCAAACAGGAGAAAGTTGAAGAAATACTCTCCATATCGGATCTGTTCCTGATGCCATCGGGATCGGAAACCTTCGGCCTGGCAGCCCTCGAAGCGATGAGTTGCTCTGTTCCGGTAATAAGCTCGGATGTTGGGGGCTTGCCTATGCTTAACATAGACGGTGAAACCGGCTTTGTGTGCGCACTGGGCGACACCGATACCATGGCAGAGAAAGCTATTGAGATGTTTCGCAACAAAGAAATGCACGAAACAATGACTCTGAACGCTCGTAAACGAGCAGAAGATTTCGAGCTTAGCAGGGTAATTGAACAGTACGAACAGCTATATGTCGAGGTAATGGAAAGCGTACAGGCCGCAGCCGCTCAGGATCAGGATTGATGCCGTAATGCGCGTTGATGACTTTAGAAATCAACAATCTTACCTTCCCTATCTCCATTGCAGATGCTTTTTTCGGGTCTGGGTCAGATACTTTCAAAAAGGATATACCCCGAATTATCACGGGTATATCCTTTTTATTTGTGTTTATATGCTACAGTTATTATTCTGCCTGTACAGTAGCTGATAACAAAAACAGACTTAAACAATTACAACCGGCAATTGTCTAAGTTTGTCCTTAATTGCGATTTGAGGAAAATCTTTCTTTTATTAGTGTGAAGTAATCTATCGGTTTACTATTTTTAAGAGTTTTATCATTCGTGCGAATAATTTGTAAAATACGGACACATTCTGCCACTATGGCTTATGCTTAGCAGCTTTTTAATGGCAGCGCTTTAAGCCGTACAGGATTAACCTGATTTTTTTATTTTACCATTAAAGCCTTTTTCAACTCATTACAGCCTGGAAAATACAAGGGCTTCAATCGAGCTGATATTCAGCAATATGGTACTATTACACTGCAATAAGTATTTATGTATAAAAAACCTGTTCTTTCCTGAAACGTCGCTGTTCAGTAGTTTTTTTTGCAACACGCCCGAAAGCGTATACTAAATGGTTTTGCAACGCTTTCTATGAGTACCCTTAAGATACAGAAAAGCAGATTACGGATTCTGAAACCGCAGCTAATGTAAGGCGGCACAGGCAATAGCCGGGCAGAATAATTTCTGCACTATCCAAAACCTCCAATGAGTGAAAAGATATGCCCAAGACATCCTATAATTTTACCATAGGTATAGAAGAAGAGTATCAGATTGTTGATCCCGAAACCAGAGAGCTAAGCTCGGCTATTGAAACCATTTTAAAGGATGGGGAAGACGCGCTCGGAAACCAGATTACCGCAGAGCTTATGCAGTGTCAGGTCGAAATAGGCACCCGGGTTTGTAACAGCATTCAGGAAGCAAGAGAACAGATTACGTCGGTTCGCAGAACAGTAAACGAAATTGTATGCAAACACGGCCTTCGTATAATCGCCGCCGGAACACATCCTTTTTCGGAATGGTCTAAGCAGGATATGACTCACCGCGCCCGATACCGTGGCCTCGAGCTCGAAAACCGAGTATTGGCCCGACAGCTTCTTATATGCGGGATGCACATGCATATTGGTATAGCGAACGACGATGAGCGCATAGACCTTATGAACCAGCTGAGCTATTTTTGCCCGCATCTGCTTTGCCTTTCTACAAGCTCGCCGTTTTGGTCGGGTTACGATACTGGCTTAAAATCGTACCGCAGCGTTATTTTTGAGTGTTTACCCCGTACCGGCATTCCTCCGGTATTCCGCTCCTGGAACGACTATCAGGAGTATCTGCAGGTAATGATAGACACCAACTGTATAGACGAGCCAACTAAAATCCGGTGGGATTTAAGGCCTTCACCCAAATACCCGACTCTGGAATTCCGGATTGCCGATGTATGCACACGCATTGATGAAGCCATCGCAATCTGCGCTGTTAAGGTTGCCCTTGTGGCCAAGCTTATGAAGTTGCGCCGGAATAATCAATCGTGGAGACTCTATCGAAAAGAGCTTATACAGGAAAATAAATTTCGCGCATTAAGGTATGGTTTCGACGGAAAGCTTCTCGACCTCGGGCGACACCGTGAAGTAGAGGCCCGTAAGCTTATTTTTGAACTCCTAACTTTCATCGACGACGTAGTAGACGATCTCGATATACGCGAAGAAGTGGGCTACGTGCACAATATATTAACGGAAGGCACCTCGGCCGATCGTCAGCTTAAGGTGTATAAAGAAACCGGCGACATGAAAGCCGTAGTAGATATGCTCATCAAAGAAACCATGATGGGGATTGAATAATCCGCGATGTACATTACATGTAGCTTTGCATAAATAAATGCAATAGCTGATAAAAAAATGAATCACACAAAAAAGAGCCTGACCGGCATATACCGGCAGGCTCTTTTTTTAATGTAAAACGTAATAAATGGTCTTTGAAAATTACGCTATCGCATTGGTTACTTCCTGAGCTGCTTCTTTAAGCAGAACCGCAGAAATTACGTTCATGCCGCTGTCGTCTATAATTTTCTTAGCTTCTTCGGCATTGGTACCCTGCAAGCGCACAATAATTGGCACACCCTTTACCTTCTCGGCAATTTCGGGATCCTTAACCGCTTCAAGAACACCATTCGCCACCCGGTCGCATCTTACAATACCACCAAAAATATTGATAAGAATAACTTTCACGCTTGGGTCGCTCAGAATTATTTTAAATCCGTTTTTCACGGTTTCCACATTAGCTCCGCCACCCACATCCAGGAAGTTTGCAGGCTCGCCACCCGCCAGTTTAATAATATCCATGGTAGCCATTGCAAGACCGGCTCCATTTACCATACAGCCCACATTACCATCCAGCTTAATATAGTTCAGGTTAAATTTGCCGGCTTCTAATTCAAAAGGATCTTCTTCTGTAACGTCGCGGAGTTCTTTCAGCTCGGGATGGCGATACAAGGCGTTGTCATCAAAATTAATTTTTGCATCGAGTGCGAGAATGTCGTTATCCGGCGTGAGCACAAGAGGATTAATTTCGAAAATAGATGCATCTGTTTTGTCGAAGGCCGAGTACAAAGCCATAATAAACTTAACGGCTTTTTTGAATGCATCGCCAGATAGACCCAGAGCAAATGCCAGTCTACGCGCCTGATTAGGATACAAAGGCTGTCCAGGCTCGACCCATTCTTTAATGATTTTATCCGGGGTTTCTTCCGCTACTTTTTCGATTTCGACACCGCCTTCGGTAGAAACCATAATCACGTTTTTTCCCACGGCACGATCCAAGGTTACCCCTACGTAGAATTCTTTATCGATATCTACACCATCGGTAACATACAAGCGCTGCACCTGCTTACCGGCATCGCCGGTTTGAATAGTTACCAGGGTATCGCCCAGTAAATCTTCGGCACCTTTACGAACCTCTTCTACCGATTTGCATAGCATTACCCCTTTTGCTCCGCTTTTAACGGTTCTCCCTTTGCCGCGCCCGCCAGCATGAATTTGTGCTTTCAAAACAAATAATGAGGCACCTTTCTCTTTTAACTGTTCGGCAGCTGCTACCGCTTCTTCTACAGAAAAAGCCGGAATCCCTATGGGGACTGCTACGCCATATTCCTTTAAAATTTCTTTAGCCTGATACTCATGAATATTCATAATACGGTCGAAATAATTAATATCGTTTTAGTTAGAAAACACTTTATTGCACAAACCATTACGCTTATACGGCAATACAAAATTACTTTTAAAAACAGATGAAAAAGTATATCTGCCCGTAAACTGCTGTAGATCAAAACTGTTTGGTGTACAAATAAAGCGATCTGCAATAATATCGTCGGGCTAAAATAACATATTATCAGGACTTCCCATATCTCAAAAAAGCTTTAAAACAGCAAGATTTGAAGCTGGCATGAATTAACAAGAAGAAAACTAACTCAACCGGTTTAGCCCTGCAGTATAGCCCGGATTTCTAAACATATAATGTAGTTGTGCGCAAGACGTATTAAATATCAATTATGTTTTCGAAATGATGCGCAGCGCAAATATATTGACAAAATAAGATGAGCACTTTCGAACATTTAATATCGTTTTATTTCTTATTTAGTTAAAATAATGTATTTTATTAACTCACAAGGAGAGATTAGTCTTAAAGGCTTAGTTTTTGTAAAGACAAAAATCAAAAGAGCTTATCAACCGTTAATGACAGCTTTACAGGCTTATCATCATGAGCAGAGAATTTTTTTTTTAACGCATCTCTTTAAGGTTAAGATTTTTTAAATATTTTTTTTTAACTTTCAAGAACAATTGCACCGAATCTCAAAAGGTTTTGATAAATCAGGTTTTGTGGATCTTTCGCTGTGGTTAAACGTTATATTCGCGGCTTAATCAACCTGAAGCAATCTAAACCAGTATTTCGCATCATGGCTGAAGAATAAATAGCAAGCTATTTCCTGAAGCCTTTAGCAGAAGCGTTTATTTATGTAGTTCAGAATGTGGTAGGCTTACTAAAAATTTCAGGCACTTGTGTATTTTTATCAAAGTGTAACATGCAGATGGTCGCATTGATAAATCCTTAGGACAAATAGTTTTTTGTTGTGAGCTGTTCTCACCTCGCCTTAACTACTTGTCGTTTTCTTTTCATCCATGTTAGCTGTACCAAACGGTTAACGTTTTTAAGCTTAAACAAATTAAACTTGTGGCTTAAAACTCTTTATTAGACGTACACCTGCACTCCCGGAGAATACTATCATGAAACATCATTACTTTTACAACTATTTATCAGCTAAACGCTGTTTCCATTATGCAATCAAAGGTTTTCCGGCAATTACTGTAGCTTTTACAACAGCCCTTTTTCTGTTAATAAACCTGCAGCCTGCTCACGCTCAAACAGCTAACGATATTTCATCTGTTCCAGCTTTTGTATCGGCTACAGATAGCACTGCTACAGCAGAATTGCTTGGCAACGGTCAATCTATCGAAGATGTGCGCTGGCAAAGCCTTGGACAGGGTTTGAACAGTTTTGTTAATGTTCTAGCAGCTACAGAGAATGAGGTTTTTGCCGGAGGGCTTTTTACAGCATCCGGAAATCGGTCTATGGAAAGAATAGCCCGCTTTTCCTTTGATACGCAAAGTTGGGAACCTGTTGCCTCTTCCTTAAACGGACAGGTTAACGCGATGAAAATTTTCGATGGTTTTCTGTATGTTGGCGGAAATTTCACCAATTTAAATGGTAACGGGGTAACAAGAGTTGCCCGATTACATATTGCAACAAACGAATGGGAGGCACTTAACTTAGACCTGAATGATTCTGTAGATGCCTTTGCAGTCGATTCTGTAAATAATACGCTGTATATCGGCGGGCATTTCAGCAGAGTAGACGGCACAATCGCAAACCGGGTAATCCGCTATAATCTTGACAACCACAGCTGGACCGCCTTGGGAAGCGGGTTAAATGGCTCCGTTACTGCTTTACTCTATTATGATGGTAAGCTTTATGCCGGCGGTGGGTTTACCAGGGCCGGGCTCGTTACTGCCCGCAGGTTCGCTATCTACAATACAGCAAACAATAGCTGGTCTTCGATTGGCTCCGGTTTCGATAACTTCGTAAATACAATGCACAGGATAGGCTCTACTATATATATTGGCGGGCAGTTTACCGAAGCCAATGGTCTTGCCACCTCCAAGCTTGTCGCTTTTTCTACCGAAGATAACACCTTTAGCTCTATTGGCTCTGCAGATTCAAATATTTTCAGCATTACATCATGTGGCGAACTGCTATTTGTAGCAGGCATGCTTAGTACAATATCGAGCGTAGAATCGTATAATATCGCCGTTTACAATACCCGAACAGCAAGCTGGAATGCGCTTGGCACCGGCACGAGTAATACCATTCGCAGTTTAGCCATAGCAAATAATCATGTTTTTGCGGGCGGCACCTTTGGCCGGGCGGGCGGTGTAAACCGTAGTCGTGTTGCATCCTGGAGAATGCGAAGCCAAATGACGGATGAAATCAGCGGGCCTAATCAAGGCTGGAGAATTCTTACTAGTCCGGGTATTGGCGTAACATACGGCGAGATGCTCAGCTCTGTATGGACACAGGGATTCGAAGGAGCCAACACCACAAACGGCACAAGCAATGTATATTGGTATGATGAAAAAACAGAAAGCTGGTTAGCGCCCGTATCGGCTCATAATCTCACCGGAAGCAGCCTTTCGAGCACTTTTAATAACTCGGGCAGAGGGTTTATAGCATATATATTTGAAGACGATAATTACGACGGTATTCCTAATGGCTGGCCCAAAGTTTTAAGCGTTTCTTCCGATTCTCCATCGGGTGAACTGGCAGTTCCTTTTAGCAAAAATGAAAATGCCGGCGGCTCAAACACAGGCTGGAATATAGCCGGAAACCCTTATCGTTTCCCGATCGAATGGTCTTCAGTTGTTGCAAGTGGCGCTCTTAACGGTGTGTCTCCCGTTATTTTCGTATGGAACCCTAATGCAGCCGGTGGTAGCGGTATATATGAAGCCCACTATGGAATTGATATGGAAGGCCTCTATGATTACCAAAACTTCTCAGGTACCATCAACCCGTTTCAAGGTTTCTGGCTGCGCACACTTGATGATGAGAATCCTTTAGGCGGCGGAGCATCCGAACCATCCATCCTCTTCAGTGAAGAACACAGTACAGAATCAGGCATTCTGAATGGTAAAAACCCAACAGCTTCACCGGAATTCCCGGTTGTCGCCCTCAGACTTCGCAACGACTCTTTCAGCAGCAGCGTTCTTCTCACTTTTGATGACGATAAGGGTGAGCTCACTAACCAAAGACCTAGCCCGCTTGGGCAGCTTGCAGCCCTATTTGGTTTTAGAACAGAGCAGAAGCCTAACCACGAAACAGCTTTCATTAATATGCCATTGCCCGCTGCAGGAAGTACTGTAGAAAAAGAACTACTTTTCGATTCTCCTTTTAGCGGCAACTTTACGCTTTCTTTACACGGCCTGGAAACCTGGGCCGAAAAACCCGAAATCTGGCTTACCGACCACCTTACAGGCGAAATCACTGCACTTCATCTTGAGGCAGACTACAGCTTTACCCACGAATCAGATTTATCCGGTATTCCGGAAAGCAACAGTTTCCACGCGCCCGATTTACCAGGTGCTGCTGTCGAGCGCCTGCAGGATGATTCGTTTATGAGTCGCTTTTCTCTCACCATCGTAACAGGAAGCCCGGTAAACACGGGGGACGAGAACTTTAAGCCAATAAGTACCAAACTGGAGCAGAATTACCCGAATCCGTTTAACCCAACTACAAATATCAGGTTTTCGCTTCAGGAAGCAAATCCTGTACGGCTCGAGGTATTTAATATGGCTGGTCAGCGAGTAGCGGTTGTGGCCGATCAGCAAATGGCTGCGGGAACTCACACCATCACATTTGATGCACGCCACCTTTCGAGTGGAGTTTATATCTACAGGCTTCAGGCCGGCTCCGACGTTTTCTCCCGCCGAATGACTTTGATCAGATAAGAGCTCTCAAATAACAGTACCAGCAGTTAGTTAACTATTTAATTAACCGCTGGTATTAGAGCATTAGGATATGTACGTTAAGATATTGTAAGAGCATTAAAGCTTCCATTCGGGAGTGGCTTCGTGCTACTTATGTGTAATTATTTGTAATTTAATATCCTAAGGTTTGATGAAATCTATTTTTAACATCCCCTCTTTTCGTGTAAAACTATCCTTATTTATTGGTCTTATTTTTTTCCTCAGCGATGCCCGAACTCCGGCCAAAGCTCAGCATCAGCAGGAAGAACAGCTTTTGGAATGGATCAGCACGGTTGGCAAGATGCTGTATAGCTACCATACTTCCTACAACACAGCGGTGCGGCTTATCTATCAGGAAACGGGTAATAGCGATATACCGTCAACCTATGCCGCGGGTCCGGTAAACAACGGCTGGGCCTTTAGTTTTGGCGAAATTGATGATGAGGGTGATTTTATAATGTCTTACGGCGTCATGATAAATGAAGCCGGTGAAGTCTATGATTTTGATATCTTTACCGAATACCGAAAGGCTTCTGCCCACCACAACCTCGCGGCACATGCATTGGTTAAGGTGAAAGAAGATTTCGAGACCTTAAAAAACGCTGAAGATAATATTGAGGCAGAGATTTTCCGCTATGCGGTTCTGCCGTTTCCACGGGGTCAGCTAACAGCCTTCGTTTCTCCTGCACAATACTACCGCAACATAGCGCTTGTGGGTAACGATATGATGTATTCCCTCAACCGAAGCAACGCAGAGATACTAAACCAGACCCGTTTCATCCACTCACTTATTCGTTTACCGCATCAGCTCCCGGAAAATATGGCCACGCTAATGCTAAGAGTTCCGCAAAACCCAATGCCATCTCCGGTTGATGTTCTCATTGCGATGGAGCTAAACAAAGAAATACTCGTAGAAGCAGGAAGAGGCTATTACATGATAGACCCCACAGGCAGTCTCGAAAGATTAGCCGATGACAATCCCATGGTCCGGGATTTATCCAGACAGAATTGATCCCAAACCCAGTTCCCTAATTCCGGTTATTTAAGGTCCAGCGAATTTATACGCCGCGCTCCAGCCTGCCCCGACCATTCGGAGGATTTAGCGAACTGTACTTTGGGTTGTTAGTTTATGAGGTATTTGGTTTTGGCTTGTTTCGTTTAGGTAGCACTGAGTTTCGCAGAGTTTGACACAACTTGTCCCGAACCGTCGGGAGAGTTGTACTGTTTTTTCTGGCTATTTGATGACGTACCTACCAAAAATCTACATTGGTTATTGTTAATTGCTAATTGTTAATTCCTGACCAATGTTACCTGTTAACTGAAAAGTTTCTTGTTAGTTTATGAGGTATTTGCTTTTGGCTTGTTTAGTATAGGTAGCACTGAGTTTCGCAGAGTTTGACACTGAGTTGCACTGTTTTTTTCTGGCTATTTGATGACGTACCTACCAAAAATCTACATTGGTTATTGTTAATTGCTAATTGTTAATTCCTGTCTCCTGTTTCCCCCCATCCACCGCCGCCCGGTGTGTGCAAAATTAGGCTATCTCCCGTATTCAGCTCGATTTTTGCATTTCCCGGAATTTTTGATAACTGCCCATCTTTAGTTTTCACAAACTGCTCTCCCGTTTGGCCGGGTTTTCCTCCTTTAAGGCCAAATGGTGCCACCTTGCGATGTTCACAAAGTAGCGTGAGTGAAACAGGCTCCAAAAATTCAAGCTCCCTTATTACTCCGTTTCCGCCTTTGAAGAGCCCGCCCCCGCCCGAACCGGGTCTCAGGGAGAATGCCTTCACCCTAACAGGATAGCGGTTTTCAAGAATTTCGGCATCCGTAATCCGGGTGTTGGTCATATGGTGATGAACGCCATGGGCACCATCAAAACCGGGACCAGCGCCTGTTCCGCCCCCTATTGTCTCATAAAATCCAAAACGCTCGTTGCCAAATACGAGATTATTCATTGTTCCCTGTGAACAGCTACACAGCTCAAGTGCTTTAATCAGCGTATCGGTTAACCGCTGACTCACCTCGGTATTGCCACCAAAAACTGCCGGCATCGTACCTGCATCATCCCCCGAAAATCCAGGGTTTAGCAAACTTCCTTCAGGAATATGAACATCAACCAGCTCCATCAAGCCGTCGTTTAGCGGTATGGGTTCGTCTACCAGCAAGCGGATAATATACATTACAACACTGTGTACTATGGCGGGCGTAGCGTTCAGGTTTCCGCGTTGAACAGGCGATGTTCCGCTAAAATCGAGCATCAGACGGTCGCCTTTTTTCCGGATTGAAGCTTTTAGCAGCGCGCCACCGTCGAGATGTTCTTCGGCTTCATACGTTTTCCCATCATCGAGCCGAGCAATGGCTTCCGCCATTTTTTCCCGGCCATATTCTAGCACCGATGCAAGCTCTGCCACAAATGTTTCTTCCCCGGCAGTAGCCCACTCTTCCAATGCCTTTACTCCAAACCGGCCGGCTTCGAGAGCGGCAAGCACATCATCTATATTTTCATTTACGCTACGGCTGGGCCAAAGCTGTTCTGTAAAGAGCTTTTTTAGTAATGCTGCATCTGCAAGCCCCTCTTGGGCAATGCGCTGCGGCCTTATCACACAGCCTTCTTCGGCCAGATTAACGGCATCGGGACTCATAGATCCCGGTCTGATGCCTCCGATTTCGGCATGATGCGCCCGTGATGCTACGAAGCCAAGAGGCTTACCAGAGTTCGTGCCAAAAAATGGCGTAATAAGAGTTACATCCGGCAGATGCGACCCTCCGAATGCGGGATGATTGGTGATATACGTATCCCCTCGACGAAATGTGGCTTTTTCGAGTACCGATCGCACGCATACACCCAGCGCACCCAAATGAACGGGAATATGCGCTGCATTTGCCACTAATTGTCCGCGACTGTCTAAAATAGCGCAGGAATAATCGAGGCGGTCTTTTATATTTACCGATACAGCCGTTTTGCGCAGCATTTCGCCCATTTCGTCGGCCGTAGCCTGCAGCCGGTTACAGCTTAGCTCAAGATCGATGGCCTTTAGTTTACCTTGCGCCCGCGACTGCTTACCCACAGCTGCAACAACTAACTTTTGCTCGACTTTTTCTGCAAGGACCGAGCCGTTCAGATATTCTTTTACCGACCAATTTGGGGGTATTTTTAAAGTGGTTGCACCAAGCCGTAAAAGAAAAAAGCCAGCCTTATTTCTGCTTCGGCTTAGCCTGTCTGCAGAAACAGGGATTGCTTTGCTATTAACCGATAGAGTTGCTGAGGACAAATCTTCTGCAGAAGTTAAAATGAGCCGGACCGACTCGAGCTCGGGCGCTGCATCCGTTGCCGGCAAACTCCCGTATCGCTTGCGGTAAAGCTCGCGAAATCGCTCTGAAAGACGATCTGCGCTTTCCGGCTTTTCCGTTTCTATTTGTAGTGCTGTATTCTGGCCCGGATAGCGAATAAGACATACAAATCTTGATCTGAGTTTCTGTTTTTCTATGGTGTGATGTTTCGCCCCGGCTGCAACCATCTGTTCAAAAACGGCTTCGGCCCAGTCGGCTCCGGGGTTTAAGGGTTTAAGCAGCTGCCTGTGCACAACCGATTCCGGCCGGGCTGCCGACAAGCCTGCCGCGCTGAGAATACTCGAATCGGCCGGGAAAAGTACACGGTTAATTCCCAGCTTTTCGGCCAGTGCGATCGCATGCTGACCACCCGCGCCACCATAAGAAACCAGGGTGTGTGTTTGGGGATTATAACCCTTACGAACTGAAACCGACCGTATTGCACCAGCCATTTTTTCATTCGCAATATCCAGGATATCATCAATCAGCCGGAGAGGATCTTCGGGCGACTGACCAGCATCTTTTAGCTGCTCAAGCAAAGCCTGATAAGCCAATTCCGCTTTTTCCGGATACACCGGAATAGCAAAACTGTCGGGCTGAAGCGCGCCGGATAGCAAATTGAGATCTGTAATGGTCAGAGGTCCGCCATTTCCATAGCAAGCCGGGCCGGGAAGCGCGCCGGCACTTTCGGGCCCGGTCCTTATCACATACCCATCGAAAGAGACAATCGAACCACCGCCTGCAGCAACGGTTTCTATATCTACCGCGGCTTCCATAACGGCCGCAGCGCCCACCCGATGCCTGAAGTTAACCGGTACGGAGCCACTCGTACGTGCCACATCTGTACTGGTTCCACCCATGTCGAAGGTAATGATGCCACTATCGGTTAATCCAGCATCCCGGGCTGCTTTCATCGCACCCAACACCCCTGCAGCCGGACCGCTGAGCAAGCTCTGGCTGGGCTGGTATTGGCTAAACTGCTTAAGACCGGCTGAGCTTGTCATTACCCATTTTTCAGAAACCGGGGCTGCCTGCTCCAAATCTTTGCGCCAGCTCTCTAATACCGGACTCAAAACGGCATTTACCAAAGTAGTCTGCGCCCTGTCGTGATAATGAATAAGGGGCGCTGTTTCGGAAGATAAAACTACAGTGCTAAAACCGCATTCTTTGAGAATTGCCGCGGCTTCTTTCTCCTGTGTGTCAGAAATCCAGGCGTTAATCAGGCATACAGCTACTGTTGTAATTCCTTTCTGCCGGTATTTTAAAGCGAGTTCACGCAGTCTAAATACATCAAGATGTTCCGTAATCTCGCCATTCTGACCCATTCTACCGGCTACGTCTTCGGTATGAGCGAAGAGTCCGGCTGTTTTCTGCACACGTAACGAAAAAAGGTTGGGCCGCTGTTGCGAGCCTATTTCCAGCAAATCCCGAAAACCGCGGCTAACGAGGAGCATAGCCTTCGGGTACTTCCCCTCGAGTAAAGCATTTGTGGTCTGGGTACCGGCAAGTCGCATTTGTATATTCGGTAGCGGCCGGCCCGGAGGGGTGCCCGTAAGCAGGCGTGCAGCCGTTACAGGTGCATCTTCGCCGGATGACAAGCTTACCGAGCCCAGCGGGAATGGCAAAGGTTTATCCAGCCGCAGAAAAAGCGCATTATCCAAAAGCCTGCTTTCAAGACAAACAGCGCCGAACGGCTCGCCATTTTCCTCTGCGAAAACATTAAAACCAACGAGAGCAGAAGCCTGTACATTATCCGGTAACGCAAGGCGTAGTTCGGTATCCCCCGGTTCTCCAATACACGACACCCGCAGCTGCCCCGAACTAAGCAGTTTAAACGAAACGGGCTCCTGCTCATCATCCCGCTTGAAATAACAGTCTGTAAACGTGCCCCCTTTATCGATACAAAGCAGTGGAAGCGGTCTTTTGTGAGCTATTTGCCCTGTTTTTCGAATCATTTTAGTTAAAATCAATTACCGGTGTATAAAGAGCAATAAACAATTCGCTCCTTAGTTGAACTATTTCACACAAAAATCTAAGATTAATCGCAGTACGGCTAAAAAAAGTAAAACCCGACCAAACCGACCCGTGCAGGCTGTGCTACCTCTGCACAAAAAGCCAAAGCTTATACATGCATAAGCTACGAATAAACCCGTCTCACAAAGAAAAATGCAGGATAAATTCCCAGATAAAAATAAAAGTCAGTAATCCTTGTTTAATCACTGTGCCTTAAAACCTTATCTTATCGCTTCATCGGGCTTCAAACTTGAGCGCCTTTTTATTTTTCAGACACAACGGTTAAGCACCATTCTCATAGTATACCTTTGAATACCATTTTTCTCAATTTACTTATTGCGGTACTTATATTTAGCGCGTTTTCATACACATTAGCTCAAGCTACGCCAACCGCTATTTATGAAGTAAATCAGAATGTAGCAGAAGAGCCGGAATCAGGAGAAAACGCCGCCATCGGCTCGTCCGAACCGGGTTTTCGCAATCTATTTAATAGCAATATTTCTCGCAAAATCTACGACGGCACCAGCATCTTTACCGAAACCGGCACAAATGCTGCAGTGATGATTGCCATGGATGATGTGCGTCGTGCGCAGGTAAGGCGGGTGAGAATGGAAGGCAATGAAACCTACCCCGACATGGTACTTAAGGATATTATTGCCACCGAAGCTCCCGGCTTTTTCAGAAGAATGGCGTTTTGGAGGCGCGGTGGTTTCGATTATTCCGAAACGGAAGTCCGTCGCGATATTATCCGGTTACAGCGCTTTTACCAAAGGCGAGGATTTTATGATATTGCCGTTAACTATCGGGTTGAAGAAGGCCGTAAAGATCACCATCGGAGAATAGTTTTCGAAATAAATGAAGGGGAGCCCACGATCATACGCTCTTTTGAAATTATAGTTGAAAATGAAGAGAATGAAGATGTGCGGAGTTTTATTGAGTCGCGCGATTTCAGCCGTGCGCAAAATAGAAATTTACTTTCGGAAGACTCCCGCTACCATCTGATTCGCCATCCCGATGTGGAATCAGACTTTCTTAACCTGATGCGGAATTTCGGCTTCCCCTGGGCAAAGAGTGTAATTAAAGCGGATGTGGATACCGTTGCACGGCAAGCCGACCTAAGATTATATCTGGATCCGGGAGTTATTGCTTATTTCAATGAAATTGAAGTAGATGGGGTGCAAACCGTGCCCGAATCACTCATTCGCTATCAATCGGCAATTCGCGAAGGAGACCGCTTTAGCCAGCGGCAGCTAAGAGAAGCGCAGCAGCTTGTGTTTCGTCACCCGCTGGTACGACTTACCACTATTGCTATTCCCGAACAGGAAGAAGACGATCTGGTTGATATACGAATTCGCATCAGAGAGCAGTCGCTGCGCTCTATACAAGTGCTTGCAGGTTTTGGTAACGAAGATTTACTGCGGGGACAAGTTACCTGGACCCATCGAAACCCCTTTGGGAATGGGCACCGGTTTTCTGCCACCACAAGAGCCTCCTTCCTGGAACAAATGGGAAATGTAGAGTATTTGATTCCCGGTTTTGTAAACCCAAGAAGCAACCTGTCGGTTAGCCCCTTTGCTTC
Organism: Balneolales bacterium; assembly: GCA_022565805.1. Classification (GTDB taxonomy): domain Bacteria; phylum Bacteroidota; class Rhodothermia; order Balneolales; family Cyclonatronaceae; genus Cyclonatronum. Next base: position 5,562 of record JAIULZ010000038.1, on the reverse strand, counting down.
AAGAAGAGAAGAATCTAACTTTTTAATTACCCGCTACGGTTTTATAAACAATCTTAGCTATTGGCATTCCCGGGAGCTGGTTGGTAATATTAGCTACGAATTTAGTAACAATAATGAGCTTTTAAACCAGGGAAGCGGCATACGATCCGACAGCACGCAGGTTTACAATATTTCTTCCCTAAAGCTTTCATCTTTATATAACGAATCTACACCCGACCGCGGGCAGGGCTGGGCGGTTCGTCCGTTTGCAGAAATCTCGGGCTTTCTGGGCACAGGGTCTATCGCATACCAAAGGCTTTCGCTGGATGTACGCCGCTTTATAGACCTTTCTTCTACCACTAAAATTGCGCTCAGAGTAGATTCCGGGCTTCTTTTTTCGGGCGACCCTTTCGACACACCGGCCAATATTCGTTTTTATACTGGCGGCACCAATTCGGTACGGGGTTGGCAAAGACGCGAGCTTGGGCCCAAACGTGCCGTAAAAGATAATAACGGCAACTTTCTGCAATATTTACCCTTAGGCGGCCAATCTATGCTTATGTTTAATTCCGAAATACGCCAGGATTTACCCTTTCTTATAGACGGCTTACAAATCGGGGCTTTTCTGGATGGCGGTCAGGTTTGGCTACGCTATCAGGAAACCAACCCGGCAGACTTTCAATACGGCACCGGGGCCGGTTTGCGGTATAACTCTCCAATTGGTCCTGTGCGCATAGATTTCGGGTATAAATTAAATCCATCAGACGAAGATTTAAATCGTTTCGAAGGCGAGACTTTTAGTGGCAGAAGCCGCTGGGCAGTTCATTTTAGCATTGGGCAGGCATTTTAGCATTATATGAGTACAGACAACCAAAAAAACACGCCCGAAACCAATACCGGGAAAAAGTCAGATCAGATTAAGACAGGCCCGGCACCCAAAAAACGCCGCTGGCCCTGGGTAATTCTTGTGCTCTTCCTGCTCCTTTTTCCAGCTTTAAGATGGTTTGCACAATCCGACCTGGCATTCGACTGGATTCGAAAACAGGCCGAAACGGCGGTTAGTGAACTTACCGGCTCACGTTTTACCATAGAAAAAATGCAGGGCGATCTGCTTTCGGGCATCAGAGTCTACAATGCGCGCCTGACGCTAAGCCCCGACCAAGCTATGCAGCTTGGTGTTGATGAAGAACTCATGCGACTCGATACGCTGGAAGTCTCCTATAATCTGCGGGCTATATTTAGCCGTACAGCAGACATCACCCTTCTTCGCATATCGGGTCTGCATGCAACTATTTCTGAAACCAGCGATGAAAGCTGGAATTTCATGAGCATCATTACGGAAACTGCCGAAGCAGACCCCGACGACGAAGGCGGGCTTCCAGTAGACATTCATATCAGAAGCCTTCAGGTCGAACGATCTTCGGTTCGTGTTTTTGCACCATCTTTGCTGCCGGACGAACAAATACAGATCGAGGATCTTCGGGCTGGCGCCTCGGCATTTATCAGCGATACAGAAAACCGGGCAAGTCTCGATCACTTTTCGCTACTTTTGCGCGAAGGCCGCCTCCCCCACGGTCTGGCGCTGGAAAGCAAAGCCTCTCTTAAAGGTGAACGAATTAGCCTCGAGCACCTGCTGCTTTCTACAGGTAAATCTACCCTGCGGGCGAATGCCAATTTCGATCAGGAAAGTACGAGCCTGAGCGCTGATCTTGAATTGGGTCCACTAAGCAGAAACGACCTGCTCGCTTATCTGGATGAAATTCCTGAATTTGATGATTTCCGTCTCGAATTTCGCACAAACGGCAGTTTCAATGAGCTTGAATCCCGGATACATCTTCGGGCGGATGGCCTTGCAACCCTCGATACCCGTTTTATCATACAAATAGAGCCCGAACCATCGCTTACTTTTCTGGAGCTTAACCTCATTGAATTTTACCCCGAAAACCTGGGAAATACCGGCCTGGAACCCGGTATCATTCAGTCGGGAAAATGGACGATGCAGCTTGATGGGTTCCTGCCTTTTGCCGATCCCGAACGAGCTGATTTAAAAATCGCTATACGGGGAGAATCGGCCGCCTACGATACCTATGTGATGGAATTATTTACGGCAGAAGCAATCCTTGCCGAACAAAACTTTAGGCTGAATGGTGACTTAGGACTGGAAAATGACCAGCAAATTCGGTTCAGCGCATCTGCCCTGCAGCTTTTTGGGGATGCGCCCGTATGGGAAACCAAAGCCGAAGCAGCGCGCATTAATCCGGCATATTTTGCAAATGACCCCGAGCTGGAAGGTATTATAAACGCCACAATCGAAGCCAATGGCATCGGCTTTAGCCCCGGCAGCCGGCCGTGGAACTTCACAGCCGAAATACAGGATCCTATAATCGGAAACTATCGGGAATTTGGCATGCTCAGGCTCGATGCATCGCTAAGCGAAAGCACGCTTAAGGCTCTTTTAAGCATGGACTCTGCGGGTGGGGAAGTTAAGCTCGACGCCCTCGTTTCGGGATGGGCAGATGAGATGCCCGAATGGAGCATGCAGCTAACAACGAGCCAGCTCGACCTTGCGGTTTTAACCTCCATCGAAGAAATACCCACACAAATTAACGCTACTGCAGAAATAAACGGAACCGGGTTTCAGCCCGAAAACCTGCGAGCCGAACTCATCACCTTTTTCGACAACAGCCGCATCCTCAACCAGCCCTTCGACACCTTCAATACGCGTATCGAATACAAGGCCGGCTTACTTTTAATCGAAGAGATGGAAATTGACAGCCGCTTTTTAGCCGGAAATGCAAGTGGCAATCTCAATATTTTCTCTCTTTACGACCCGGATAACAGGCTTGACTACGAATTTGAAATCAGAAATATTGATTCCTTTGCAGACCTGCTTGGTCTTAAAATACTATCTGTAAACGCAAAACTAACCGGAAACATCTCTCCCATACAGGGAATCCCCCATTTTGAGTCGGGTATTTTAATTACCGATTTACGAATGGATGATTTGTTTATTCCCGAAATTAGCGGTAACAGCCTCGTACAGCTCACCGATTCGCTACTTGCAGAGCTAGAAATAGATCTCATAAATCCTTCCTTTAGCGAGTATGAAATACACGACATCCGGCTGAATCTAAGCGCCGCGCTAACCGACGATAACGTAGAAGGCTCAAGCAGGCTTCAAATACTGCGAACATCAGAATTCGGGCTTTTTCATGAGGGAAATTTCGTATTAAATACCGCATCAGACACCGACTTTAGCTTCGAAACTACGCGTCTTGATCTGGAAGAAGACGGCTTCAGGCTGGGGCTCGAGCAAAGCTTCAGGCTAATGGTGATAAGCACAGAATCCTTTACACGGGCAGAAATAGATACCGTTTCATTACGTTCGGAAGACGCCTGGCTTGCTTCCCATTTTTTACTGCATGAAGACGGCAGTATTTCGGCTTATTTCGAATCTGAGAACCTGAATCTTGGTGCCATACAAGACGCCCTATTAGATAAGCGGTTTGCAGATGTCCTTTTTTCGGGAAGAGCACAAATCTACCTTAAAGACGAAGACATCCGCATGGATGCCTTCACCACACTCAGCGAAATTGAGTACGAAGGTGCCCGTATAGATCAGATTCGATTCGAAGCCATTATAGAAGACTTCCGTCTTGAAACAAGCCTATTAATAGAGCTCGATGAGGTAAAACTGGTCGAGTCTGCGTTTTCAGTTCCGTTTCGTACCGGTAACCCGGAAGCCTTTCCCGACAGTTTTTTTGATGAACCGGTAGAAGGTTACCTGCGCTTAAACGAAATTGCGCTGGAAAACTATCAATCGTTTACCGGTGCCTTCCAAATACCGGTAACTACCGGCTTTGTGAGTCTCGACAGCGGTGTAAGCGGCACCGCCGGGGCGCCCGAATTTACGTTACGTGTAGATACGCGCAACAATCAGCTATCCGGCGTAGCCATAGACAGCTCTTTTTTAGAGCTCAACTACGACAACCAAAACAGCGAATTAACGCTCTCAAGCCAAGTACGATCTTTGGGTCAGGTTGCGATGGAAGCCAGCGGTACACTTCCTCTTTTTATAGACATGAAAACATTTACCGTTACAGAGCCTGGTACAAGTGATGGCATCGCAATTTCTGTGGAAACCCAGTCGTTCGATTTAGCCGCTTTTAATGAATTTCTGGACCGGGATGTACTCAGAAACCTGCAGGGGCGACTGGATGCAAAGCTCGATATTACAGGCACTATCGGGCAGCCCGAGCCCCGGGGTAACTTTAGCCTAAGAAGCGGCCAACTCTCGCTTGTAGAAAACAACATAACCATCCGGAACATACGCACAGATATTGAACTGGAGCCAGACCGTATCGAGATAAGCAGCTTTGAAATGAGCAGCTCCGGAAGTTTTTCGGCCTCGGGCAGTATCTTGCTGGAAGACTTTATGCCCAACAGCTTCGACCTTACGGCACGGGCACGGAATTTCCGGGTATTTAATACTCGTGATATAGATCTTTTTGTTTCTCTGGATACCGATTTTACAGGAACAGTGGCAGAACCTCGTTTATCCGGCTCGCTTTCGCTGGAACGCGGCTATATTTATCTGGATAACTTCGGGGAAAGACAGGTAGAGCAGGTTACTCTCGAAGATGAAGAAGAGCCCGACACCTTTGCAGCCGATTTCTTTGAAGCCCTTGCCATTGATATGAATCTGATAATTAACCGCAGATTTTTTATGCGAAACCGAAATAATCCCGAACTGGATCTTGAGCTGGGTGGAAATCTTGATATTGTGAAAAGTGCAGGCGAGGAAGACATACAGCTTTTTGGCGCCATTGATGTAGATCGTGGAACAGCAACCACTTTTGGAAGACGTTTCGAACTGGATGAAGGAATGATTGTTTTTAGCGGTCCGGCAGATAATCCTGAATTTGATATACAGCTGAGCTACAGAATACGGCGTCAGGATGATATCCGTATAATATACCGCATAAGCGGTACTGCCGAAGAACCGTCTTTCGAATACGACAGCGAGCCGGAAATGGCCTTTATAGACATTCTAAGCTACATGATTTTCGGCCGCCCGCATCTCGAAGTTGATGGCTGGCAACAGGGAATTATAGCCGGAAATACCGGGGAAGGCGGTGTCGCGGATGCCGCGCTTGATCTTGTGCTCGACCGCCTGCAGAGTATTGCCGCCGACCGCCTGGGCGTTGATGTAGTCGAAATTGAAACATCCGGACGCACCGGAGGGGGCACGCGTATTAAAGCCGGGAAATATTTATCAGACCGGGTATTCGTAGCATTAGTACAGGAGCTGGGCTCCGATCAAAATAGTCAGGTTATTATAGAATACCTCATACGCCGCAACCTGGAACTAATCCTAACAGGCAGCGACGATACCGGCGCAGGCATAGATATACTTTGGAGACATGATTATTAGCAGGTAGCAGGTAGCAGGTAGCAGGTAGCAGGTAGCAGGAATTAACAATTAACAATAACCAATGTCGATTTTTGCTACGTACGTCATCAAATAGCCAGAAAAAAACAGTGCAACCCTCCCGACGGTTCGGGACAAGTTGTGTCAAACTC
>JAIULZ010000037.1 GCA_022565805.1 Balneolales bacterium | reverse complement strand
ATTTTTGCTCCGGCGTCGAATACGAACAAAATAGAAGGTTTTTCAAAGCCTTCTTCTACCAATTCAGTTAGGAAATTATTTTGTTGCATGGGAACATCCGACTAAATATTTGGCATAATATATCCTTCTATTAGCTCCATATAATCGTTTAGAACCGTATCATATTGCTAAATAATTTTTTAAACTACTCCCCAAAATTACAAATGCTTCAATCTGCATACTTTACCCCTCTTAAATCAGCTATTGCTTTTTTTGCAGTTATATGCCTATCGTCTTTAATTTTAATTACCGCATGCGATTCCGGCCCGGGCGCTACTTCTTTCACAAATAATACAAATCTGCTCAAGCAAATTACGATACAACCCGGAGAAATTGTCTTTGATCCCGAACAAACTATTTCAGATACGACTATAACCGTTTTAATACGGGTAGAAACTGCGGCTGGTGAAACACTAACGGCTCCACAGTTCAGAGTGGAGCGAGATGGTTCTAATCAAATTTTCCGCGAAGGCCAGCTACAGGCCCTCCCGAACCAAAGTGGCCAGTATGAGGGCTCTTTTGCATTTACAGTTCCAACAAATACATTTGCTGAATTAAAGATTTTTGCATTTGATGTTTTTGAAGACGGTAAACTATCTAACACGCTTAACACCCGGCTATCCCTTACAGGTTTTGCATCAGAGCCACCTTTAATTGAGTTTTTTAACAGTCCCGATGAAGTAGTCTTACCTGCAGAAGGCGATAAACTATTGCGGTTTGAATCTAAAGTTACGCATCCTCAAGGAAACAGCTTAATTGAGGGAGTTTTCCTTGAGATTTTCGATTCATCCGGCAGTCGTATAGGTGAGGGTCCGTTTTCTATGCTCGATGATGGTAATACTGATGAATCGGGTGATCTGGAGGCTGGAGACAATATTTTTACCCGAGTGTTAACAGTGAGCTCTACCAATCAACCCGACAGTTTCTCTTTATTCTCTTACGCTGTGGATAGACAGGGACTTAGCAGCGATACCCTCTTTTCTACCATGACCTTTGTTCTACCTTAATTATATGAAAATTTATTTTCCTTGTCGGTACGAGATTAAAGTGCCGAATAGAATGCCATCCGTTTTAAAAAAACTACTTTTTGTTTTCTTACTAAGTTTTAGCTTTTCTTTTGTTCATTCGATTTCATACGCTCAAATCACGGGACCTACTCCTCCAGAGTCATTTAATTCTATGGCCCAAAACAGTATTTCTAATATGAGCGCTCTGGGAGATTCGCTTTGGATAGGCCCTTTTTTACAGCTTAATATTGGTAACAGTCCCGATTTTATTTTTCCGGCCAATGCAGACTCTATTGCTGCTGGCAGGGGCAGGTTGTTTTCTATATCTCTTGCTCAGGATACGGTAGTCGCAGGTCTGGGATTTAATGATTTCATTGCTGGTTCTTCTGTACAAACAGGTATGGGTTTTCATATAAGCACAGATGGTGGTGTAGAATGGTCTTTTATACCGCTACCATTAGATAATGAAGACGAAACAACCATTCCCTATGGTGGTCAGCAACTCACCTCCGTTCCGGTTATCGTACCTCAGCAATCTGTACCCTACAACGTTACCTTTTCAGGAGACACTATATTTTATGCGGGCTGGGCATCCGGAATACGTCGGTCTACTGATTTTGGCCAAAGCTGGGAAAGACTAGTTTTACCGCCAAGAGATGTAAGCATCCTGGATCCATCAGAGAATTACGATTTTGTTTTTGATCCTCGGTTAGATGATAACTTTCTGGGGTTTTCGGTAATGGTAGATTCTGATGGTTTCGTGTGGGCTGGAACAGCAGGAGGAATTAATATCTCTGAAAATGCTTTAACCGCAGATGCAGACCAAATTCGCTGGCAAAAAAGCCGGGCTTCGAACAGCACTGGTTCCATGCTAGGTAATTGGATTATTCGAATTCGCGAAAACCCCGCAGACAATGGCGTTTGGCTTACCAACTGGATTGCAGGAAGTGGCGAACAGCAGGGTTTAGTAGTTTCTTACGACAAAGGCCTTACCTTTGAGCGCCACTTAAGTGGGCAACGAATATATGATGTAAATTTTTCGGATGGCAAAATTTTTGCGGCCGGCGATAACGGCGTTTTTATCAGCTCTGATAACGGGCAAAGCTGGAATCATATTCGCCAAATAAGAGGACTGAATTCTTTCATTAAAGAAAACGCCGATTATCTAAGCGTCGCAACCGGAAATAACAGAGTCTGGATTGGGACTACAGACGGTATAGCCATGACCGAAGATGGAGGCGAAACCTGGGATTTAATTCGGGTTAACTTTCCTCTTTCGGGTGGTAATCAGTTTGCCGACCAAACCAGAGATGTTCGTGCTTATGCCTATCCAAACCCATTCTCCAGAAGAGTACACGATATTATACGTATTAAGTTTGAAGCTCCTGCCTCGGGAAATGCGAGCATCCGATTATACGATTTTGGGATGAATTTAGTCCGTGAAATTGAACCCGGTTTTCCTGTAAACAGCGGGCAGAACTACGAAGCTGTCTGGGATGGAATCGATGCCGCCGGCCGAATTGTTGCTAATGGACCTATATTTTACAGAATATCTGTGGGCGGCTCTTCTATAGACGGAAAAATACTTGTTCTGGATTAATTATATGAAACGATATACTAAACAAAACCCGAATACTGTAACCCGCCTGCCTGGCATGCAAAAATATATCAAGATCTTAATAATGTCTTTTGGGGCCATATTTTTTTTGGGTGCCGAAGTGTATGCCCAATCCGGTGGCTTTGCAGGTGCCTACACCAGAATGGGCTACGGACCACGTGGTATCGGCATGGGTAATGCGATGACTGCGGTGTATCACAACAGTATATATGCGCACTACAATCCGGCGCTCGCTTCGCGAATAACAAAACCTCAGTTCGATATTGCAGCCTCTTCCATGAGTTTCGATCGCTCACTTAATATGGCAAGTGGCTCATTTTTTCTTCCACCAAACGCAGGTTTAAGCTTTGGCTTGCTGCATGCGGGCGTAAGCGATTTCGACGGGCGAACAACCAGCGGACTACCTACAGGAGACTTTTCCACCAACGAGCTGTCTGCATTTCTGGCTTTCGGTCTAAACCCGGGAAAGCGACTAGGTCTCGGGTTTTCGGCTAAGCTGTTTCACGCAAACTTTAGCAGTGATATAGACAATCCTCTGGGTTTTGGCATAGACATTGGATTTATTTATCAGGCTACTGAGTTCCTTTCTATTGCGGGAACCGTACAGGATATTTTTTCGTCTTATGCATGGAATGCTTCTCCCCTTTTCGGGGGATCATTAGCACAGCGAACCGATAATTTTCCAACACGTTATAAGCTTGGTGCAGCCTATAATTTCCCACAAACGGGACTCTTGGTGTCTACCGAGTTTGAAACCCGCACACAGCGATCGAATGTAGTTATGAGAACGGTAGATCCTAATTTGCCTAACCCTGTAACAAGAAGGTCTACAGAAGAAATTATAACCGGATCTTCTCAATATCGTGCAGGAGCAGAATATGATTTACACGAACGAGTACAGGTTCGCACAGGATTACAGATTAACGACCTTACCAATGTTAGCGAAACTGTTTTGCCATCTGCCGGCTTTTCTCTTTGGTTACCGCTTCGTAATTTTAATTCATACATCGATTATGCTTTTGTAAGAGAGCCGGAAGGAATTGCATATATGCATATGTTCGGTTTGCGTATCGAGCTTTAAATTCAATAATGATCTTTCATGCCTAAATACTACATTACAAGCGCGTTGTTGCTCATAACTCTTGGGCTCAGCGCTACAACAAACGCTCAGACGGGCATGGACTTTCTTAATATTGGTCCTAATGCCCATTCTTTGTCGCTTTCTGAAGCTCATACAGCTGTAGACCTTGGTTCGAACAGTATATTCACTAATCCCGCAAATCTAATGCTTTCCGATCAATCTAGTCTGGGTATTTCATATACTCTATGGATTGGTGATACGCAGCACACACAGGTTTCCTCAGCAATTCGCAGAAATAATGATGTATTTGCCGTGGGCCTGCTCTCCTCCGTAATAGATGATATAAGCCTCCGAAATGTACCGGGCCCCTCTGAAGGAAGTTTTTCTGTTCAATACCTTGCCCTTTCAGCGGCTTACGCCAGAAATATTTCATTTATATCTGCCGGTGTATCTTTCAGCTACTTATATGAACAGCTTTTTCAGCAAAATGCATCTGGTTTTGGGTTCAGCGCCGGACTTAATGCCCGCTTTCTCGATGAGCGATTAAGAACAGCTGTTGCTCTTACCAATGCTGGTCAAATGAGCAAGCTCGATATTGAGCGCTCTAAACTGCCAACCCGCATACGCGCCGGAATCGACGTCGACGCTATTCAGCTGTCTGCTTTTGGCGGGAATGAAATTCCTTTACTAATTACAATAAGTACAGATTTTGTTCAACCTATAGAAGATGAAAGTTTTGCAGGTAGCGAAAACGCAATTGAATCGGGAAGTTTCTTTACATTCGGGCTCCAAGCCGAACTTTATGATATGATTGGAATTCGTGGTGGTTACCGCACGGGAGATACAGTTCGTCGTTGGAGTGCCGGCGCCTCCATAAATGTAGAACCCATAACTTTTCATTACGCCTTTGTACCCTTCGAAACGGGTTTTGGCATGGTGCATTCTATAAGTTTGCAGTATTTCTTCAATCTGTAATACTAGTGTGATGGCATCTTTGCCCGAACATGCTTCTCAAGTGGTATTAGAATTATTTCTATGACTAATTCCGGTTCTACTTCAACTCACATTCTTATGATGGTGCACAGCTACTATCTGCGTGATCACAGGGTTCGTCGTGAGGCAGAGAGTCTTATAAGCTGGGGATATAAAGTTAGCTGCATATATGTAGAACCAGATAAGAATATTACCCATGCAAGCCTTTTTAATGGTGTACATTTAATTCCGCTTCATGCCTCCTATCCGGCCGGAAAAAAAAGATTTGTGGATGTAATTCTAAAAATGGGTCGAATTGCAAAAAAAATCCCTTTCGACGTATTACACGCCCACGATCTCGATGCTTTAACGGCTGCACGTTTTTTTAGCGGTAGCCTAAAAAAAAAGCTGCTCATTTATGACAGCCACGAGCTCTATCTCAATTCTGTAAGCCTGCAGCACAGAAAAATTACAAAAACATTCTGGGCAATTGCCGAATATTTAGCCATTCAACGAGCGAACAGAGTAATTACTGTGTGCGAAAGCATCGCCTCTATTTTACAAGACAGATATAAGCTAAAGCTTAAACCAGACGTAATCAGAAACTTTTCTGAAAAATTTATATCTGTTACAGCTAAATCTGACTTTATGAAAATTGCTCTGGAGATAAAAGAACGGGTTTCGGCAATGGTATTATATCACGGGGTAATTCGAGAAGGCCGTGGCTTGGATTTGCTTTTTGACATGCTGGCAGCCGATTCCAGTACCGGTGCAATTATATGTGGCGATGGTCCTATGCTTGAAGCACTAAAACAGAGATCTGAGAATGAGAATATAGCTAACCGTATATTGTTTACCGGTTTTATAGATCGAAGCGGGTTTTATTGTTTATCTGCAATTGCAGATATTGGATATTGCTATATAGAGCCAACAAACCCAAGCTACTACTATTCCCTGCCAAATAAATTAACCGAGTATATTCAGGCAGGTTTACCTGTATTGGCAAGTAATTTACCCGAAATAAGTAAAATCCTGCATACCTACGGTGCGGGAATAACTATTCCTGAAAAACATATACACCATACAGATTTATCCAAAGCTATACATGAAATTGTTAAGGGAAAAGATAATATGAGTAACAACTTGAAGAAAGCACAGGACCTACTTAACTGGGATAATGAACAGTTGAGGCTAAAAAAACTTTACCACGAACTCTTCAATACGCTCAATTAATACATTCTTTAGAAACAAACATGTTGGTATTGTTTACTCGATAACACAACCAACATTTTTTATTCCATTGCCTGTATTTCAGAATTATTTTGCTCATCACCCATTAGATCTTTCCAAAAGCGGATTGCAAAAACGATGAGTCCACGGGCTATAAATATAGTAAATACAATCATCAGACCGTATTCCTGAAGAACAATTATAGCGAGCATGTAAAACAGAAACAAGAAAATAAGGGGCCTGTTCTGCTGCATGTAGGTTTTGTTAAATCGGGGTACTTTGTCGAAGGGAACCGTGCTTACCATTAATAGCGATAGCAAAATAATTATTGGAATTATTATGGAGTTGACCCCATGCTTAAAGAAATAGAAAAACTCCGGCCGATTTACAAAGGTAAGGAAGAAGGCAACTAACATCATGGCTTGTGCCGGAATTGGTAATCCCCGGAAGAATGAATTCCCTTCTTCATTTTTTGCTTCAACATTAAATCTGGCCAAACGTATAGCACCGCATAAAGCTGGTAGTGCGGCGACGAGCAGTAAAGCAACGTTTGTTGTTCCGGGAAAAACCCAGGCATAAATTAAGATACCGGGTGCGGCTCCAAACGATACAATATCACTAATAGAATCCAGCTCGATACCAAATAAACTGTCTCCATTAGTAAGTCTGGCCATAAATCCATCTAAAGCGTCGAAAAAGGCGGCTAATACAATAAACCATGCCGCTAATACAAGTTTCCCTTCAAAAACCTGAATTATAGCCAAAAAGCCGGAAAAGAGATTCATGAGGGTGAAGAAACTCGGAACAACAGACCTCGGAATAGGCTTATTAATTCTTGCCTTAAATCGCTCATTAGCTCGCTGTTTGAACTGCTGTCTCCTGTTTTTATACCTTGCTCTTGGTATATTAGACTTCACCCCTTTGCCAATCACGCAAAATCTCCCATTATAGTAACTCCAGCTACGGTTCTGTCGCCCGGTTTTATGTGGAGTTTAGTTGAATCGGGAACAAGAATATCCATTCGGGAGCCAAACTTCATCATACCGAATCGTTCGCCTGCGTTTATGTTATCCCCTTCTTTGATATGAAATACAATTCTTCTGGCTACGTAACCCGTAATCTGTCTGAAGAAAACTTTAGTACCGGTTTTATGAATTACGCCAAACTCAGATCTTTCATTAAGTTCAGATGCTTTTTCATGCCATGCCACCAGATATTGCCCCGGGTGATACTTTGCATACACGACCTTTCCGGTAACAGGATTACGATTAACATGAACATCAAGAGGCGATAGAAAAATACTAATTTGCGTACACGGACCATCAAAAAAATCGTGTTTCAGATTTTTTGTTATTAAAATAACTTTGCCGTCGGCAGGAGCCAACAAAATCTCATCGGAATTTGATGGAAAAACCCGTTCGGGATCCCGGAAGAAATAGAGGGTAAAGCTAATTGTTAATAAGCCGAGCACGTAGAAAATGTAGGCGGGCCAGCCCCCAATTGCATAGCCGGCTACTGCCAAAACTATACCTAACACTATCGCCCATGTAATTACGGAATAACCGTCTTTAGCAAACATATATATAAATTAATTGACTATATGGCGCATGATGTCGTTAAATGTAACAAATATAAATAAACCAATTATGAGCAGTAATCCAACCTGCTGCAAAGCCATTCTCACCTTTACGGAAGGCTCCCTGCGCGTTACAGCTTCATAAAGAAGAAATACAACGTGCCCGCCATCGAGAACCGGAATGGGTAACATATTAACAATTGCTAGTGAAATACTCAAAAAAGCAACAAGATACCAAAACCCACGAGATCCACCCGCGCTAGTCGCGTCTCTGGTTACAGAAGCGATCGCAACTGGGCCGCCTAAGTTGTCGCGTACAGAAATATTACCTCTCAGCATCATCCCAAAAGCGCTCAGCATACTTGTCGTAGTATCCCAGGTCTCTACTGCGCCACCGCCAAGAGAAGCAAAAAAGCCTTGTCTTAGATGCACAACATCGAAATGCTCAGCGGGATTTACAATAGAAACTCCAATTATTCTGGTATCAGGGTTAGGAGTTATCATTTTAGACAATATTTCTCCATCCCGATCAATAAGGATACTCAGCTCGCCCTCCGATGCGCGAACTATTTCTGAGATTTGAGAAAAGAAACTGATGCTTTTGCCATCAATTTCAATAATTTTATCACCTGATTGCACCCCTGCCCGTTCTGCCGGCGAGCCGGGTGCTACCGTACCAACAGTGCTTGGCAAAGCATTTGTAAGATCCAGGAATTCGGGGTTACGGTTCAGTAAATCCAGAAAATTTGAAGGTGCCTGAATTTGAACCATTTCACCATCTCGCAAAACAGTTAGCATAAAATTAGAGCGGGTAAGTTCAGATAGTGGCACCAAAGACATACTTTCATAAACTTCATAGCGCCGGCCATTTATTTCGATGAGTTCATCGCCGGTTCGCATTCCAATTTCATAAGCAAGGGAAGTTTCAGATATATAAAGCTCTCCTACCTTATCGGCCGGGTATGCAATTTTGCCATAAACAAATTGTAACATGCCAAAAATAACGATAGCCAGCAAAATATTAAAAACGACTCCTGCAACCATTACAATTAAGCGTTGCCAAACGGGCTTAGCACGGAACTCGTATTCTTTTGGTTCGCTGGAAAACATTTCACCAGATTGATTAACGGTTGTTTCGTCTGCCATGCCAGCTATTTTAACATAGCCTCCAAGTGGTGTCGCAGAAATACAATAATCGGTGTCTCCAATTTTTTTGCCAAATAGTCTGGGTGGAAACCCGATTGAAAACTGCTCTACTCGCATCCCAAATAGTTTTGCTGCGATATAATGCCCGAACTCATGAACGAGAACAAGCACAAAAATTGCTGCAATAAAAAGTAGTATTGTTACTGGTAGACCGGTAAGAAATTCCATCGTTGCGTTTTAAGTGATACTAAATACTGGATATTTTATTCAGAGAACAGGCTTGAGAAAATTGATACTGTAAATAAGGAATTTTCGTGCCAATTTTACGCCAAACTGATAATAATTTTATTCAAATTGAGTTGGTTTGTAACGCGTTTAACAATGCCGGTTGTGTCTATCCAAGCCTGCATGTATATGAAGCAGAAAACGCCCGTGTTCGCTCATCTATTGCTAGCAAAGACTCCACACTTAAGGTCTCAGACGAATCGACCGATTCAAGGGCCGATTCTACTATTTCCGGAATGCCAAGATAAGGAATATTTCGGTCCAGAAAGCGATACACAGCAACTTCGTTGGCTGCATTTAGAATTGCCGGAGCGTAGCCACCCTGTTCTATAGATTGAAGCGCGAGTCGCAAGCAGGGAAACCTATCGTAATTTACAGGTTCGAAAGTAAGGTCCCGAAGCTGTGAAAAATCCATACGTGGTGTATCAAGATAGATTCGATCTGGCCAGGTTAATGCATACTGTATGGGTACTTTCATGTCGGGATGCCCCATTTGTGCTTTTGTAGAGCCATCTGTAAACGTAACCATAGAATGTATGATGCTCTGTGGATGAATTACAGGCTCTATTCGTTCCAGAGGTAGATGATACAGCCAATAGGCTTCAATTATTTCTAATCCTTTGTTCATCATTGTTGCAGAATCTATGGTTATTTTTGCGCCCATAGACCAGTTTGGATGCCGCAAAGCATCTTCTACCTGCACAGATTTAAGCCTTTCGGCAGATGCATTCCGGAAAGGTCCGCCCGAAGCGGTAATAATAAGTTTCTCAATAGGATTATTTTCTTCCCCAATTAAGCATTGCAGAATAGCACTGTGCTCAGAATCGACTGGAATCAGGTTTTTGATACCCTCTTTGGTATACTTTTGTAGTAATTCGCCGCCTACAACCAGACTTTCCTTATTGGCGAGGGCTACTTTTTTTCCTCGGTTTAAAGCGATTACAGATGGCCGGAATCCTGAAAACCCGACCAAGGCGTTCATTAAGACATCATAGCTTGATGAAGCTACTAATTCCGTTATGGAATCGTATCCAAAATGAAGCTTGGTTTGGGCATGGCTGATGTTTGACTTAAGCCCGGCACGGGCTTTCTCGTTTACAAGTATGGCATCTGCAGGCTTAAACTCATTAATCTGTTCAGCCAGAAGACTTGCATTATTATTGGCTGTAAGACCAGTTACACAAAACCTGTCCGGATTTGCTCTAATAATATCAAGTGTTTGTGTACCTATAGATCCGGTTGACCCCAGGATGAATACATTAATTTTTGACACGCTGTAAATTTTATAGTCAGATCTTAAATTTATGATTAAGCCACATAGATAATTAGTTATTACGGCTTAAGATTAAAATGCCGGGCTGCCCCAAGGCAACCCCTCATATCTGCACGTTTTTTAATTTAAATAGTGGGAGGCTTCGCTGAACCACTATCTTACAACTCTTCTTATTTACTAGATCAAAAAACTGGATTAAAGTAACTTAACTACGCTTTTATATTTTTTTTGCAGTGGCGAGTATGAACAGAGGTGAAGTTTTCTTTTGCGGCCTAATGATTAGAAAAGGCAGATTAATGTTTCAACCAAAATAGTAAAGTCTGCTCCTTATACCTTTTGCAGTACTACTAAGTACAGGCCGGATCTATTATTTTAAACGAATTTATCCAAATCCTGATTAATCGACTGATTAGCAGCGAATACACGTCTAACCCGATTAGCACGATCGAACTCTATATCAATACGGCCAAGCACAACTCCGGCATGTCCAACCTGCGAAATCATAACGGGTGGTTTTCCATGTTTATCTACAATATCGGGTTCTTCAAGAAGGGTGTGAGTGTGACCACCAATAATAAGATCTATGCCATCCACATTTTGGGCAATTACGTGGTCGCTTACTCTGTTGCTTCCTTCATACTTATAGCCTAAATGACTAAGACAAATCACAAAATCGCAGCTTAATCTGTCTTTAAGCCTTGCTGCCGTCTGCCGGGCAATAAGCTCTGCATCAAGATATTGTACGCCTTTATGCAGATGCGGAAGAACAAGGCTTTCAAAACTAATTCCAAGGCCAAAAATTCCGATTTTTACACCATCAACATATTTTATGAGATATGGTTTTATAAAGTGGCCCATTTCAGGTGCACCTCTGAAATCATAATTGGAATTCACGAACGGAAAGTTGGCCTTAGGCGCGACTTCAACAAAACCTTTAACTTCGTTATCAAATTCGTGATTACCTATTGTAGTTGCATCGTAGCCCATCATAGACATGAGCTCGTAATCGAGTGCACCATGGTAAAAATTAAAGTATGGGGTACCCTGGAAAACATCACCGGCATCTAATAGCAGGTTATGTGGGTTTTCGCTTCTTATTTTCTTAATAAGTGCTGCCCTTCGCGCTGCACCACCGAGTAACTCGTACGAACCTGAACCAGCCGGAAACGGGTCTATCCGTGCATGGGTATCATTGGTATGCATTATGGTAATTCTCTTTGTACCGCGACTGCGGGAAAAAACATCCAAAGGACTCAGACTCGTAAGTGCGAGTCCGGTTCCTGCAGCAGTAACCTGTTTCAGAAATTCTTTACGATTCAGTTTCATAATCAATACAAATCAGATAATAGATTTATTTTCGGATTCTCCCATCAAGCCGTGTTTCTATATAAGCCTGTGTGTTCAAATATTCTATAAAAGCATCCCGGATTAAAATATCTGTATTTCTTCTTTCTAAGGGTTCCCAAAGCGTTGGCAAAGGCCCGCCACCATCT
This sequence comes from Balneolales bacterium, assembly GCA_022565805.1. Classification (GTDB taxonomy): domain Bacteria; phylum Bacteroidota; class Rhodothermia; order Balneolales; family Cyclonatronaceae; genus Cyclonatronum. The sequence goes on along the minus strand of JAIULZ010000037.1, from coordinate 18,684 downwards.
GCCATCCAGTTATTGGTGGCTACCCAGTATGTTTTGGAGGGATTCACACGATCATCGCCTACGAGTAAATCAACGGCACGCCCATCTGCTATACGCATCCGCAGACCGCTTACCGGTTCACCTCCCTCAATTGCTAACTCATTAGCAAGCTGTAAAATTTGGGTTCCGCTAAATTTTAATAACGTAACATAATTCTCAAATGGCATAAGTTCAAACATGGTACCAACCGTAACATTTCCTTCCGGAATAGGAATGCGTAGCCCTCCCCTGTTTAGAATTGCAATATCCACTTCATTACCTAGTTCTCTGGATCCAAAGTGTCGTAAAATATCGGCGGTTAGGTTTCCAAGGCCACTTTCCGGCTGCCCTCTCTCGATAACGTCCCGGCTTACTGTAATCCGGCGGTTCATAGTTCTATTCAGCTCCGCAGCATATTCCCGAATAAAAGCAGTAACTTCGGCATCAGGATCAATATCTCCGCTAACTTTAAGATAATTGTGTTCAAGCAAGGTAACTTCGTGCACAAAATCTATATCGTTTGACGTTTCCCAAAACGGAACACATGCAGGAAGCGCAAGGGCAACGATTGTAACAATTAAACCTACAAGTTGTCTACTGCTTTTATAAATCATAAAAAACGTATATCTAACGATAAGTTTACGGTAAAACAATATATAAGCATCACATTTCGACTCTAATAAACAACGTAGTTTTCAGAGCTAAAAACGAAACTTAAATCTCAGGGAAACAAAGCAAGAAATTTAAGATATTGCTATCAGCACGCTTTTTCAAACTGCTTCTTTAATTCTGCTGCATCATAAGCTGAAACAAAGAAATAACTTCCTGGCCCTGGGCAATATCCGATTCAGCGCGCTGAAGCCTTCTTTGGGTTATCCTGGTTAATGCTACAGAGCTATTCAACTCACCATCATTAAAATTCTCAACCAAAACCGGAGTGTAGCCATCCGGCCAGGAAATCAAATTAAAGGCTCCGTCCATTCCCAGACTACCGGCCAATTTCTCTATCGGCTGGAAAAGCTCACCCCAGGCAATTTGCAGATCAGAAACCAACCATAAATGTGCTTCATTGCCTGGATTTTCGGTATCCGTTAATATCGTTTTGTAAGCAGAGCGGCCATCAATAGTGCGTCTTTCGTCGGTTGTTTGCATTCGAATTCTTTCCGAAGCTTCCTCAATCTGACGATTCTCATTACGGGGCATAAGTTGCCGGAAAAGCATTTCGGCTTCGTTAAGATTAACAACTGCAACTCTGTTTCCGGTATGGATTAGTAAGTCGCCAAGGTCGGATCTTATGGTGAGTCCGTCTCTTAATACAGGAACATTAGTTGCTCTTTTTAAATCTCCATCGATTCGAAGCCTGTTTTCTTTAATAAACAAAACATAGGAGTCGTCGATTTCACCCGAGCTATTGCGCATTTCAACATGAATCTCACCCTCAAAATGCTGTGCATAAAGCTGTTCAGTAATTAAAATGGCAAAAGAAGCCAATAACAGAACCAGCGAATATAAAAATCTAGAAGTATTCATAAATTTGGGTCATAGTGGCAAAAAAAGGAGATTGCTCTTGAAGATAGCCTAAAGAAGCTTCAAATAAAAAATCAGCTCCTTCGGCTTCGGTATTATCATACACATGATGATGGAAATTCCAGCAGAGTACGCCGCCCCGATCCCGTACATCATCTACCTGTTTCTTAAGGAGTTCGAGTGCAGCTACAGGCTTCATTTTCATGCTTACAAGCAGCTGTACTTCCATCATGAACATAGGAATTTCCAAAACCTGCGTTTCCCTATTACGATGAAGATCATATAAATAGTATGGGAAGCTAAAAAGTGTTTTTGAGCCCGCCTGATTCGCCCATGCTTTTGTACTGTCTGTCTTGATTTCATTTTTCTCGAGCATAGACGGCAGTCTAATGGCATTTTCTCTAAGATAATGATGTCGGTGAGCCGTTATTTTACTTCTTTGTAACCGATTTAGCTTTTGCAGTTCAAGCATAAACAAGGTTTCGTCAAAACCGGCATTGTAGGAAGAATGTAATCCCACTTCGCCTTCCGATTGTCTAACCTTGGCTAAAAGCTCCGTAACAAAAGGATAGCTCAGATAATCTGCTGCATCATTGGGATGCTTTTCTACAATAGACTTAAGCAATACTGTGGGTTTAACTCCTGCATCTCGCTCAAAAGCTAACATTTTACGAATTGAGTACTCGTATGTGTCTCTTGGAATAGCGAAATCTGTGGCTGAATTAGATAAACGATTAATCCGTTGCGAAAATGTTAGATTCAGCGCATTCTTTACAGGAATATCGAAAAGTTCGCGCTTGATAGTACCCCGATATCTCTTGCGTACTCTGTCTATATCGTGGGTTATGCACGCTGCAAAAGAATTTCCCATAAAAGACCGGGATTGTGCCGGAACATGCCTAAAACCTGCTTTTTTTGCCACTAGGGTGATGTCTTCCCAAATAATAGCAGCGTAGGTATTAAGTAAATAGCTATCATGCAGGCCACAAGTAAACTGCATGCTATTCCTGAAATCAAATCTTTTGTGTATGTCTAGCTCGTTATGTGTAGCTATACAAGATTCCCAATCCGATAAAAAATAAAATGCGGATGCAGGTAAATCTGCACCAATCGCTTCTTTATGAGTTGCGGAGTTCTTCTCTTTAAAAAGAACAGGAACCTGTTTTCCAAGGCGGTTTATGTAGCTTATTTCTTCTTTTCCGCGTTTTCTGCTCTGCTGATAGAAATATTCGGCCTCGTTGCTGTAATCCAGAAAGACACAATTATTTTCCTCATAGTAAAGCTCTGGATTTACACCATAATAGACACAGAGGTAATCTCCTGATACCAGTAGCTGCCGAAATCTACTCCTGTCGCTTACGAATATAATGTGTTTTGGAGGCAAATATGCCATCAGCAAGGCTTTTAGTGCATAGCGTGCACGCGGCAAAGCCTCGCTGATGTGCGCCTCAATAAAGCAGTGGATTTTCATGAAATCAGGAAAAATCCATTTTAACTTTTTTGAGCCATCCGCCGCCAATTACGTCATCACCCTCATAACAAACCAGAGCCTGACCGGGAGTAACAGCCGTGCGGGCTTTCGGGAATCGAACGCTTAGCTCATCGTCGCCAGTTTGTGTTAAAAAAGCCGGCTCTCCATCATCATTATAGCGAATAGCAGCCGTTACGGCCATTTCCTCTTCCGGAACCCGGTCGTACTTTACCATATTTATCTGGTTGGCGGTACAATAAGTGCTTTCCAGATCTTTTTCATCGCCGATAGTAATGGTGTTTGTTTCCGGATTAATATGTGTAACGTAAACGGGTTTGCCCATAGGTAAATGCAGGCCACGTCGCTGACCTATCGTGTAAAACGGATAGCCTCTGTGTTTGCCAACAATTTTACCGTCTTTATCTACAAAAGCGCCGCCTTCAACTTTTTCCTTAAGACCAGGAACACGGTCTTTCAAGAAACGCCTGTAGTCGTTATCGGGCACAAAGCAAATTTCATACGAGTCTTTTTTATTCGCTACGTTCATCAGACCAAAATCTTCGGCCAGCTGTCGTATCTCTGTTTTGTGATATTTTCCAAGCGGAAAAACTGTTTGGCTCAGATTTTCCTGCGAAACACCCCACAAAGCATAAGACTGATCTTTATTAAAATCTTTTCCTCTTGAGATGACGAATCTACCGTTTTCTTCGCGCACATTAGCGTAATGACCCGTAGCAATAAAATCGCAACCAAGATTTTTGGCTCGTTTCATAAGGGCGGTCCATTTAATATGTGTATTACAAAGCACACATGGATTTGGTGTTCTGCCATCCAGGTACTCTTCCACAAAACGATCGATTACCCAGTCGCCAAACTCTTCCCGAATATCAACAATAAAATGATGGAAGCCATATTTGAGTGCGACCTGACGCGCATCGTTCATGGATTCAAGAGAGCAACAGCCGGTTTCCTTACCAGATTTCCCACCGGAACTGGTGTAATCCCATGTTTTCATGGTAATACCGACTACTTCATAACCTTGTTCGCGCAGCATAACAGCGGCAACCGAAGAATCAACTCCGCCACTCATTGCTACCAATACTTTGCCTTTTTTACTCATAATGTAGCGGGTTTCAAAGACCCGTTTTATGCGTTTTAGGATGAATATATTCTATATATAAGCTTAAATGCCCCGTATAATTGCGCATTCTGCAAATAATAAATCATGCACAACTGCACTATTTATCTAATACGGCAACTCTAAACATCTCACAAACTATGAGATCTGAGGCACTGTGAGTGATGTCTTAAATATTAAAAACAACAATAAGCTTGAACGAATTACAAATCTGCAGAAATAATTTAGAAACAGAATTATATATGAATTTAAGCAGAATTGTAAAATACGGAATTTTGGGGGAATTACTGTCCTAATCGTTGTTAAAGGATTAAACATAAAGATTTTTACATGTACAGATATGGCTTCCATGTTTCTTCTATGGTGCCCAAATATTCTCTCAGAAATAAAATATGGCTTGGCCGGTACGGCTTCTTTCTGAGCTTCATCCCCGCTTCTTCCGGGGTTTTGTTTCCCTTTTTATTGTTACATGAGTTACAAGCAGTAGTAAGATTCTCCCAGCTATCTTGACCACCTCTGCTTCGCGGAATGATATGATCTATGGTGAGGTCGCGAGTACTGGCACAATATTGACACTTTAAACCGTCTCTTTTCATTACATTCTTTCGGGATAACACAATGTACTGAAATGGAATACGCGCGTACTTGTTTAACCGTATTACAGAGGGATAGTGAAAAGTCTGCCGCATTGTTTTGATTTTCCTTTGTGGATAATCATGTATCATTTCTGCTTTATTTAAAACAAGCAAATGCATAGACTTTTTTACATTCACCACGCTTAATGGCTGGTAATCCTGGTTTAGTATAAGAACATTAGCATCTAGCATAACATTATAATTTCATAGCCAGAAAAAAGACAAAATATCGAACTCCCGGCATTTAGTTTATTCCATCTGTTTGGTTTACTTGCAAATAGCTATCTGAGAAAGATTCCCTAAACAATTTAATCATCCGCTTTCTGCATTGCCATCAAAACAATGGTCGAAGCATAGATGATGAAATGCCAGGGTTTTATTTTCCCTTTAGTATTAAATACAGCCCATTTTAGCTGTGTGGTTTCTTCGAAACTATTTTGAAACGCCTTATTTCGAAAAAGAATTTAGTTGAAGTGAACCTTCAAGATGATCTCCATACTGAAACAACTAAATTCTGAGGTCAATAATTAAATAATACACGGCAGAAACCATATTCTGCACTTGTTATTTAGCGCAATCCGGGAACATGCTGTACTCCGCAAATCGATTGTGAAAGCTGTTCGTTAAACGCAAAAAGTGATGTTTTCCGTTTACTATTATCAATATTTTCAATTTTAACACAACCCGATGCGTGAAAAAGTAACCCGTTACCCAAACTAAACCCAACATGGGTCGGTTTTGCATGGTTTTTACCGAAATAGACAAGATTTCCGTATTCAGCCGATTCGGCATCACGGCCAGAAATGTCAAATGCTCCAAATTGCTGAGATGCATCTCGTGGTATTTCTATATCGAAAAAACTTAAAATTAGCTGAGTAAAACCGCTGCAATCAATTCCTAATTCAGACCTTCCTCCCCACAGATAAGGTGTACCCAAGAGCAATTTTGCGACCGACTGCCAGCTGTCTGCTTTTTTTTCCGGAAGCCTGTCTAATCGAAAAGTACCAAAAGGAAACTCAAGCAAGCCGGTATGCAGGCATGATGATGGCAACCTCGCCCCCATCGGTACCACAATAACATTACCGATATCGTCAACAGCCTGGTTACGAAGCGAAGCATAAATAAAATGTTTTGAATAGGAAGGATAATCTTTCTCTAAAGGAAAAACCTGGGGAGTATTTATCCAGCCTTCATAATTGTCGTGCAGACACCGTATATGCAACCAACGCTCACTTTTTTTCAAAATCAAGGCTTGCTCTCCTAAAAGAAGCGCAGAAACCATTTCAGCGGCATCAGAGGGTTCCTTTCTTAAAGGAGCAACAGCAACTTTAACAATAATTCTTGATCCGGAATCAAAATTCATAACAAAACTGAAATCGTATTGATGATGATTTCCAAGACTACGTTCGTTTTGGAGATGGATTTAATCTAAGAAAAGATTTGAGAAATCAAATTATTGAATAAAATAAGTCTGTGTTAAGACTTACCCCTTGTACTCGTTCTCCACAAACAGCTGCTCTTAATTTATGAATAGCTATAAAAATCATTTATTTAATGTTCATATATCGGTGCTAAAGAAATTAAACGAGACGGATAGTTCTGTAGATTTATTTTAGCCCAAGCTTAGGCAGGAATAAATTCCTGAAGTAACATATCCACTTACCGGATTTTTTAAACCAAACACATGTACATCAAAAGGTTTTTACTTCGCAACCTGCAACTCAATACAATAGGAATTTGATCAGAATCAGAACTCAATTAATGAAGTTCCAAAAACAGCACTCATTCATTATAACGAACGAGTGCTGACGCAGTTCAAATAGAGGGATCAGCAAAAGTTATTTTAATCCTACAACTTGATAGCCTATAATTTGTTAAGAGCGACATAATCATGTGAGTTTATCACTTTGATGACTTTGGATAGTTACCCTTGACAGATTCCCTGATCTCAAGGATATCTCTGCTCGGGCTTTTTTAATTCCATTCCTCACCCGGGGCTCACGGCCGGGCTACGGATATGTCACAGCACTACGGATGGGTTTTGAGCATGCAATTTATTTTTGAGCTTGGCCACTGACTTCTGATTTCTGACGTCTGATGTTTATCCTTTCCTCTCCATCACCGTTCATTACGCTACAAACCGGTGTTTCATAATTTGAAACACACTTCTGGCCTTGCGAGAAAATGGTATTAAGAACTGCAACGAAATGGAGCGTTAGTAAAAGTCCAGCGAATATGCGCGCCGCATTCCGGCCTATTTTGCGGAAAACGTGTAATAAAGTTTTATTATGTTGAAAGCCTTTTGAAGCTCGACAACATTTCGTGAAATAAGATCAATAATAATTTTATGTAAATTTCATTTTTGAGGCTACTCCAATTAATCTTTAATTCGAAACTCCATTTCTTCAAGCGTAAAATCTTGTATCATAAAAATAGTTACTTCCCTTCGTGAAGCTTCGACTCTTCCTGACCTCGTGGTTCAAATTTGACTTTTCGGAGCGTACCCCTTTTTGAATTATAAGTGTTTAGTTTTAGCTACATATTTTGGAAAAACGCCAATGATATCAGATACTTAGAATCATATGCCGTTTTCTATTTTGGGAAATAGATAATGCACAATTTGGTATTGAATTGGCAAAGACTTTGTGGCAGAAGTATATAATTAGCCGATACTTCTTTAAAAATTGTGCTCAGGAATAAATTCTGCATGGAACAACGTATATTTTCTCTATTTTTGGGAGACTGTTATTCAACTCTATAGAACGTCTACAAATTTATAAAATGCCATATAAAAAAGATAATTATAGTACCGTGTACTATAAAGAGCCCGGTCCTAAATTGGACAAAGAGACTCCTTTCGAATCAATGATGGAGCGGTTTCGATTCGCCGCAGACCTGCTTAAACTGGATGAAGGTTTATTCAAATATCTTTCCAACCCCGTAAAGCAAATTACGGTTTCTATTCCCGTTGAAATGGATGACGGCAGGCTGGAAGTTTTTGAAGGCTATCGCGTTATTCACGATAATATTCTGGGTCCGAGCAAAGGCGGTTTGCGCTTTGCGCCTGATGTTAATATTGATGAAGTAAAGGCGCTTGCCTCGTGGATGACCTGGAAATGTGCCGTTGTTAACGTTCCTTTTGGCGGTGCGAAAGGTGGGGTAAGATGTAACCCGAGAGAGCTTAGCGAGAAAGAGCTGGAAAGATTAACCCGAAGGTTTACCGCAAGTATGCTGGAAGTTTTTGGACCGGATGTAGATATTCCGGCTCCGGATATGGGTACAAACGAGCATACTATGGCATGGATTATGGACACCTACTCCATGCATGCCAGAAAAACCGTAACGCCGGTAGTAACTGGCAAACCGCCTATTATTGGAGGATCTCTCGGTCGTAAAGAAGCTACAGGCCGCGGTGTAGTAACGGTTACTCTTGCAGCAATGAGCAAACTCGGAATTTCGCCGGTAAACGCTAAAGTTGTTGTTCAGGGCTTTGGTAACGTAGGATCGATTTCTGCAAAGCTGATGTACGAACAAGGCGCCCGTATTGTTGGCATCAGCGATGTGAGCGGCGGTTATTTTAATCCTGAAGGCATAGATATACCGGCTGCGATGCAGTATAGCGCTGCCAATAAAAATAGCCTGGAAGGATTTGAAGGTGCCGAACCTATAAGCAACGAAGATCTTCTGGAGCTGGATTGTGAAGTACTGATTCCTGCTGCAAAAGAAGATCAGATAAGCAGACATAATGCGCCTAACATTAAAGCAAAAATAATTGCCGAAGGTGCAAATGGCCCGGTTACTGCTAATGCTGATAGTATTCTGGATGAAAAAGGAGTGCTTGTAATTCCGGATATTCTGGCAAATGCCGGTGGTGTTACCGTATCTTATTTTGAATGGGTTCAAGACAGACAGGGTTATTTCTGGACCGAAGAACGCGTAAACCGCAGGCTTAATCGTATGATGAGGAATGCTTTCCAGCTCGTGTACGATGTTAAAGAAGAGTATAATATAACGCTGCGACAAGCAGCATATGTTTACGCAATTAATAAAGTAGCCCAAACTCTGAAACTGAGAGGCATTTACGCGTAATACATGCAACTAACAGGGAGCGGAATTCTCCGCTCCCTTTTTATTTTATTATTCCATATGGCAAATAATACACTTTCGTTCGAACTTAGTTCTACCATTAAGGAGCTGGACAAACTCGGTAATATTGTTGATCAAATCATACAGCGCTTTCCGATTAAAAGTAGCTCAGATTCGATACTTATGCTGGTTATTTCGGAAGCGGTAACTAATGCTATTGTGCACGGAAATAAACTTAACGAGACAAAAAAAGTATTCCTGAACTGCAGTCTCGACAACAAAACCCTTACGATTAGCATAGAAGACGAGGGCGAGGGCTTTAACCCCGATACAGTTCCCGATCCACTTGCCGAGGAAAATCTTCTTAAGCCCAGTGGCAGGGGCTTATACCTGGTTCGTGAAGCTACAACAGAAGTTTTTCATAATGAAAAAGGCAATAAAATTACCTTTAAATTTCATATCGATGTTTTTAACAAATAGAGCAGACTGGTAAACAAAACTATTCACTTATAAAACGTTTACCATTCAGTGCTTTAACACAACCTTCCAGCTCCAGTTCCAGTAGCTGAACTGTTAGTATGTGCACAGGTATTTCAAGTTTTTCGGCTATATCATCGATATGCGTTGGTGAATCGTTTATCAAGCTACAAATCGATTTCTGTGTATCTGTAAGACGTTCATTAATATTTTTCTTTTGCCATTTTTTAACAGACTGCTTTTCTGCGACAACATCTTCCTGAGTTTTTTTCTGCTTGTAACCAACTGATGGATCAATCCCGAAAAGCTGCTGTTGGGAATTGCCGCCCGCATTTTCTTTTTTATTGAGTGGCTTATTAAGTAATCCAAAAAAAGAATCCGGTAGTTGGAGTTCTTCGATTACATCCCCGGGATGAATACAAAGTTTAGCGTGTCCTTTTCTAATAAGTACGTTACCCCCCTTTGCCTCTGCACGATTTATATCGTGTGGTATAGCAAATACTTCTCGGTTTTGATCAAGGGCAGCATAAGCTGTAATCATACTGCCGCCGGTAACATCAGACTCAACAACGAGGACTCCACGGCTTAAACCACTCACAATTCTGTTTCTAACTGGAAAATTCTCTCTGTCTGGTTTTGTACCCGGCACAAACTCAGATATAACAGCACCGCCGCTGTCCAGTATTTTTGAAACAAGCATGCGGTTAGCTGATGGGTAAATACGATCAATTCCTGAACCTAAAACAGCGACTGTTATTCCGCCGGCATCTACAGCTGATTGGTGCGCTATGGTATCTATACCATAAGCAAGACCAGATACTATTCCTAAACCAATACTAGCCAACTCTTTGCTAAAGAACCTTGCCTTATCAATTCCATAGGCAGAGGGCTTTCTGGTGCCAATAACCGCCACTGATGGAATAGAAAGCGACTCAACAGAGCCTAAGCCCCAAAGCAAATGCGGCGGATCGTAAATATGCTTCAATCTAGGCGGATAGTTTGGATCATCAAGCGTTAGCATCCATACATCGGTATTTTCTATTTTACGGATGAGCTCATCTACCCTATTCCAGCTACTAAACTCAACAATATTTTCAGCTGTCTTTTCGCCTATGCCTTCTACTTGAGTGAGCACATGTTTTCCGGCTTTGAAAATTTCCTCAACATTACCGTAAGTATCCAGTAGCTTATTAATTCTGTTAGCGCCAAGACCATTTACAAGACTTAACGCTATATGAAATCGAAGTTCATCTCTCTTCATGATCCTTATCATGCTTGCTGCTTAATTGCAGTAATTTCCAAATTTCTTCTTTCAAAATATCGAGCTGGAAATCAGTAACAGACGACACCGTTACTACCGGAATACCTAAGTCCGGGGTTTCTTCCAATGTATAACCTTCAACGAGGTCCATTTTAGTAATAGCCAGTATTCGGGGTTTTTCGAGCAAATCTTTTCTGTATTCAGAAAGCTCGTTTAGTAAAGTTTCGTACTGTGCCTCAATATCTCCGGATGCATCAACCATAAAAAGAAGAACTTTATTACGCTCGATATGCCTTAAGAATCGAATACCAAGACCTTTACCTTCATGTGCATCCTCAATAATTCCGGGAATATCTGCCATTACAAAACTACGATATCCGGGAAGCTGAACAACCCCGAGGTTGGGTTCAAGAGTCGTAAAAGGATAATCTGCAATTTTAGGCTTTGCAGAGCTTAAAACCGACAATAGTGTGCTTTTTCCAGCATTTGGGAACCCTACAAGACCAACGTCTGCGATTAGCTTTAGCTCTATTTCCACAATAAGCTCTTCTCCTTCTTCACCCGGTTGCGCATACTTAGGAACCTGATTGGTAGAAGACTTAAAATGGACATTTCCGAGTCCGCCCCGGCCACCTTGTGCAATAACAAGCTCCTGCCCTTCTTCGGTTATCTCCCCAAGTAAACGCCGGGTCTCGAATTCGTAAGCAATGGTACCAAGAGGCACGTTAAGTACAATATCCTTACCAGTTTTGCCTGTTTTCTGAGCACTACCCCCATTTTCCCCGTGAGGAGCATTCAAATACTTTTTATAGCGCAAATCCAAAAGAGTATTAAGATGAGCATCTCCTTTCAGAATAATGTGCGCACCTCTCCCTCCATCACCACCATCTGGTCCGCCTCTTGGTACATATTTTTCTCTACGAAAATGGGCTGAACCAGCACCACCATTTCCTGCTTTGATGTACATTTTGGCATAATCCGCAAATCTCATACAATTTCTAAATTAAAAAGTTTAAATAGCTAAGCTCGTATTACCCCAAATTAGTAACCCGGGGGGCAGAATATTTTAAGTTTAAAGCGTACCAGTTTTTTTAAAAGAGTGAAATTACCTCTATTCCTTACAAAAATTTCGGGTACTAACTAAAGATACCTGAGCAGTACTTGTTATAAATCGACGCATTTTGCGGCAAAAAAATCCGGTTTTTTTATTAAGCATACACAGAGAAATTCCCTGATTTCGAAAAAAAACTCTTCCATAATGCTTTTAAAATAAATGCTCTTATACAACCGGAATCGTATAAGAGCAATGATTAATTCCTATAAAGCTATGTTCTTAAACCCTTTTAAACCAAATCAAGCTTTTTCATAGTTCTTTTGCAGGATATTAAGCAATTTCGAAAGTTTGCTTCTAAGCTGTGTACGGGGCACTATAAAATCAAGGAAACCATGCTCCAGTAAATATTCTGATGTCTGAAAACCATCCGGTAAATCGCGACCTATGGTTTGTCGAATAACTCTTGGTCCTGCAAAGCCAATAAGAGCCTTAGGCTCAGCAATGTTAAAATCTCCAAGCATTGCATAGCTAGCTGTAACACCGCCGGTAGTGGGGTTTGTCATTAATGATATATAGGGGATTCCTGCTTCGCTAAGCTGCGCAAGCTTGGCCGAAGTTTTTGCCATTTGCATTAAGGATAAAATACTCTCCATCATGCGTGCGCCGCCAGATTGAGAAATTATAAGTAGCGGAATACGATGCTCTTTGGCGTAATCTATGGCAATTGCAAGTTTTTGACCAACCACAGACCCCATAGATCCACCTATAAATTTAAAATCCATACAGGCACAAACTATATCCAGCTTTCTTAATTTGCCGGTTGCAACCCTCGCCGCATCTTTAAGTCCGGTTTTCTTTTGAACCTCTGCCAGCCGAGATTTATATGGTTTTCTATCTTCGAAAGTAAGTGGATCTTCGGGCATAATATCTGCACCCAGTTCTGTATAACCTTCACTAAACAGAATTTGAAAATATTCTTTACTACCAATAGGAAAGTGAAAGCCACTTGCGGGATCTACCCAGCAATTATCCTCCAATTCTCTGCGATGGATGGTTTCTCCGGTTTCCGGCACTTTTACCCACACCCCTTCCGGCATTTCCTTTGGGGTATCTGTATTAATATTTAAACCCTGTCTCTTAAACCAGCTCATATAAAAAGGAATTTATTATGTTTTCAAATGTGATTGAATGCAATCAGTATTGCTGCGTCCAGCTTTACTTACTTATCAAGCAGACGGTATTATGAATTTTAAAACTTTTGTTAATCATATAAGTTAAGACGAAAACGAACTACTGTGCTTTATGTTAACTTAAAAAGCCTATATTTTTACTTCTGTCTCAATCAAAAGGAATCGACTTGCGATGAGGCTCTAAAAAAGCCTACCGCCGGAATTAAGATAGAACTGAATTCCCGCTCGCTTCCGGGTCTGAAATCCATTTAATAAATATGTAGAGCCCCTTCATCATACAATATCTGCAAAGACGTAATTATTTAATTTCGAAAATGTTAATATACTCTACTTGCATGGCTTCTGCTCTTACACAGCCCGCAGTAATATAGTAAAATCAAAACAAAAGGCACTCAACCCCCAAACAGCCTTTAATAAGTTAATTATAAGGTATCAAAAAGTGTTGCGGGATGTTGAGTCTAACGTTTACCCATATAAAATGATTTCTGACTAATACTCAGGTTCAAAAGCAACAACATCTGTTTCTGTGAAATTTTCCGGTGATTTATCAAACAATTTAATTACGTTTGTAGCCGATATTCCAGCTTCATTCTCGAGTTTAACATATTCATCGCTAAGATTTAGCCTGTTAATTCCGGTACCGCATACTACGTCTTCTTTATTTATTTCCTTCCTTATTGAAGCAAGCTCCCTAATTTCACTCTCAGATGCCTTATACAACAAACCTGTTGCATCGATCCTGAATTTTTGATAGTACAAATGACTCCTTCTGGCATCTAAAACAGCATGAACTATGCGATTTTCACCAGTACTATTATTTTCAGCATTTACCGCACTTTGTGCTATACCCATAAGAGTGGGATACACCTTTAATTTTGTTTTATCATTTTCGAAAAGAAAACCTTTAGCGGCGCTGGCTGCAATTCTAAGCCCAGTATAAGAACCCGGACCAGATGGAATTAATAGATAATTTAGCTGGGAAAAAGACAGACCGGAGTCTTTTAGCAGCTCTTCACAAAATATAAAAACATACTCAGAGTGCACTCCTTTACCGGTTACAAACCGATGGAAGGTTTCATTACCGGTCTTCAAGGCTACAGAGCATACGGGAGTTGAACTCTCAATACTTAGAATATTCACTTAAATACATTAATTGAGATTAAATTATTTTTGAAGTATCAAAAATACGTACAGATAGATGACCTCACAAAAGCCAACTGTAATGAACTGTTAAATGCGGTTAATATTATGCTCAAATGAATTTTTAATCCAGAAAATTTAGTTACTTGTGATTGATAATAAATCAATCATATGAATACCAAAAGCTACTTTTTAATACTTATTACCATATTTTTAGTATCGGCTTGTGCCGAAAACGGAGAAACTGTGCGTTTAACTGGTACAGTACAGTCTAAAATAAACGGCGAGATTGTCATAGAATTAAATCGTATTCACTATAAATTTAGTGAACCTGAGCTAATAAAAGTAACACCCGATCAAGACGGCAGATTCTCAACCACTTTTGTAGCACCAGAATCCGGATTAATTAACATACAAATAAATGGTTACACTTTTCCCTTAGCGGTTAAAAACGGTGCTTCCACAACTATACACCTTTCAACCACGCAATTTCCTGAAAGAGTGCGGGTTAGCGGCTTTGGATCTTCTTTTGCAGAAGCTTATCAGCTGTATTTGCAAGATGTTCGCGACACAGAGCATCATCTGGAAGAAGAGCGGGGAAATTTTCTGAAACTTCAGCCCAACGATTACCTTAATATACATCGTCTTAAGATACAGCTTGCCAAACAACACCTTGCAGACACTCCCTATTCCTTTATTGTACAGCGAAACATTGGAGAGTACCTGGTATCAAGATTGACCGAAATTCGGATGATTAAACAATACATGAGCGATTTCAATGCAGAGCTTGCAAGAAGATCGGTGTTAAACGAAGCTATCTTTCTAGACTTTTTTTCTTACGAAAGTCTAAGAGCACAGAGAGCTGGCATAAGAGATTTTGCACATGCATGGATAGAATCTACAACGATTGCAAACCGAGTAAAAGAGAATTATGGGCAGGGATTAAGCACTAATGAGTGGAAGCGCATTGGTAATGAATTAGTACAAGAAGAGTTTTATGAACTCGCAACTCATATTAAAGATAGCAGAGCTAAAGGTTTTGCTATAATGCATTTTATAGCCGAAGAAATGGCGGAGCGGGATTACGATTCAGGGATTATTCATTTCCAAAAACACGCCTCATTATTAGGTGAATTACCCATTTATCATTCTTTTTTAGAAAGTTTAAAAGATCGCTTAGATGAAACCAAGCCCGGTAATCCGGCACTGGATTTCAGATTAACCGACTCGGTTAACAACACCCATACCTTATCAGATTTTGAAGGGTCGTATCTTTTAATGGAATTTTGGGCAAGCTGGTGTCCAAATTGCCATGCTCAGCTCCCAACGCTCATTGAAGCAGATACCTTTTTTAGTTCAAAAGATTTTCAAATTTTGAGCATTTCTGTAGATGAGTCTGAAGAAGCCTGGAGCAGATATATCGAAAGAAACCATAAACCAGGGATTCATGTATTTGATGGCAGTGGCTTTAGTCAAGAGTTATTCAGAGAATACCGGGCAGGATCGATTCCTTTTTATGTTTTAATTAGCAGAGACGGAAGAATACTTTACAAGAATAACTTTAATCTCTCGAATGATTTAATCAATATTTTGGAAGAATTACTACATTCTGATCTTGATCATACTTATGCTGGCTCATAAGTTTACTCCGTTAATTATAGCTAATGGATAGTTTTTTTTGCCTTAGTATAGACAGAGTATGCATAATAGAATCAAACTTTTATCAAATGATAACCTGCTTTAGTACCATAAAAAAATAAGCATACTTAGATGAAAAATTGTTTTGAATGTATTATTTAGTAATTTCTGTTAACACATTTTAATTTATAACACTTATATTAATCTCAGGCTTTGTTTTAACCCTTGCAAGATAATAGTATTGGGCTAGCATGATCAAATTGGGTGAAAAAACGTCTTTTATGCTTTACTTTAAGATCGAAAGTAGTATCTTTGCAAAGTTTTTGGCATAATCTCACTACAGGTCTGTAGCAAATCACATTTCATAATCGTGTCATTTTGAAGCATCTATATTATTACGATTCACAGCGGTGCGAATTTGTAATTGTTGAGTATTCCACAACAGATAAAGTAATCCATACCCTTACTACCTGGGTTATGGTTGGCATTGTAATGGCCGGAATACTTGTTACATCGCTTGCATATCTTACGGGTTCACCAGCTGAAATTGCTTTAAGAGCTGAAAACAATGAGCTAATAAGGCAGCATCAGCATCATAAATCCAATATTGCGCAGCTCCAACAACAACTCAATCGCATAGCTGAAAGAGACAATACTGTTTATAGAACCGTTTTAGGAATGGACCCTATTACAGAAGAAGAGCGTATGGCCGGTGTGGGTGGGGCCGATATCTTTTCAAGATTCGATGGCTATTCAACTACAGCAACTGCTCTTCTGAGGGAAACATCCTCGGAACTTGAAAACATGAAGCACCGACTTAGTATACAGCAAGCAAGTTTTGATGAAATAAAAGCTTTTTATAACGATAATGTAGATAAAGTTCGCCACCTTCCTATTTTAAGGCCAGTAGATGGAATTATTTTAAGTGGCTATGGCATGAGAAATCACCCTGTATTGGGAGTGCGCAGAATGCATGAAGGGCTTGATTTCAGGGCAAGTGTAGGTACTCCCGTCTATGCACCCGGAGATGGAGTAATTAAATATGCGGCTAATCGTGCCGGTGGATACGGCCTTACTATCGATATAGATCATTCTCACGGATATGTAACCAGATATGCTCACCTTTCTGGTTTTGCAGACGGCATTCGACCAGGCAGAAGGATACAACGAGGTGATTTAATAGGCTACACTGGCAGATCAGGCGTTGTATCTGGTCCACACTTACATTACGAGATTATACGAAATGGAAGACCGGTAGACCCATTAAACTACCTCTTTGCAGATCTTACTCCTCAAGAGTACAAGATGTTTACCAGAATTCAATTAGCACAAAACGAAAGGTAAACCGAAAAGTATTTTAAGCACCGTTTCTCATAAAATGGTCTGTATGAAGTAAATACTACTTTACCACGTATTATGAATTTATTTATCTATAAATCGGTCTATCAGCTTATCTGAGTTTTTTACCGTGTTAATAAGCCACTCGGTTAGCACTTCTTGTTTTTTCCTATGATTGAGCTGCCAATAAGATGCATCATATTCACTTCTTAGTCTTCCGGTAAGTTCTCGAAGACATAATGCAACAGTTACAGAAATATTAAACGACTCACTAAAACCATACATTGGAATTTTAATTCTGTAATCTGCCTCGCCAATAGCTTCATCGTCGAGCCCTTCTCTTTCTGTACCAAACAAAAGAGCCAGAGGCTGGCTCAGGTTTAGGTCAGTTAGTGTACATTCTGCGTGTGGCGACGTAGCAACAAGCTTATAGCCCTTCTTTCTCAAAGCGGAATAGCATTCGTTTCTCAATTTTCTGTTTGTAAATTTCTTTGCCTCTTCTACAGAAAGATTAAAAATATGCTCATCTGAGTTTGTAAACCTATATAAACTAAGCCATTGATTGGCTTTTCTTGAAATACCCTCACTAACCCTAAGCCGATTCCTGTTCTCAATTACATATACATCCTGAATACCGAATGCATCACAACTTCTTAAAACAGCCGAAGCATTATGAGTCTGATAAATATCTTCTAACACTACAGATATTTTTTGTGTTCTATATTCAAGAACGTCATGCATTCTCTTTAACCTGTCTTCTGTAATATAATCTTGAAGATAGGCAGCAACAAGCGATCGCTTAGAATCGGGAACCTTGGTTATTGTTTGTTCGTAATAGCTAATTGACAATTTGCTGATGAATTTATGATTTACTCGTTCACCATTTTGAACCCTTTTTTTCTAACGGTAACGATATATTGCTTATTCGTAAAGGGTTTCATTTTCTTTCTGATATAGCTGAGGTAAACATTTACATAGTTGGTTTTAGTATCAAAACCAAAATCCCAAACATTTTCTGATAGCTCATCAATGCTAATGGTTCTGTTTTGATTTCTGAGGAAGTAGGTAAGCAAATCAAATTCATTATTGGTAAGATCTATAGCTTCTCCCCCAATTTTAAAGGATCGTTCTATCAAATTTAGTTCAAGCTCTCCACATTTTAAGACTTCTTTATTCTGGCTTATATTATTTCTACGTATAAGTGCCTCTACGCGGGCAATAAGCTCCTGATTGTCGAAAGGCTTGGTAAGGTAATCATCGGCTCCTAGATCAAGACCGCTCACCTTAATTTCTACTCCATCGAAGGCCGATAAAATGAGTAGTGGAGTCTGTACTTTCTCTGCCCGAATATTCCTGCAAATTTCCAGACCGTCTTTATCGGGCAAACCTAAATCTAATACAATACAGTCGTAAGAGTTTTCAATGGCTTTTTTTTCGCCCTCAACCCCATTATTAACATGATCGGTTTCAAAACCCCTTCTTTTTAAAACTTGTTCAACAAGTTTACCGATCACTTCATCATCTTCAATAATTAAAACTTTCATAGTTTTCCTACGTCTTTAATAGCAAACAAAAAGTATATTTAAGTACACGACTGCCTTACAAATTTCCCTAGTTTTTAGCGCAAAGCTAAAAGAAGGCTTTGCAAAACCACTTTTTTGCCCGCCTTCTTCCTTGGAGCAAAAATAAAATCCTCGAATAGATAGCTTAT